>CALZJG010000022.1 GCA_945787555.1 uncultured Chromatiaceae bacterium
AGCTTGCGCCAGCCGGTGGCGTCGGGCATGAGGCGGTCGGTGGCGCCCATGTACACCGCCGAGACCACCAGCAAAATGCCTAGCAGCGCCATGGACACGGCGGCAGGCACGACTCGGTCCAGCATCCAAATGGCCAAAGCGAGCATCATGACGCCGAACACGGCCTTGATGGTATTCATCCAGCCCGAGGCGTGCGGCAGCCACTTGCCCGCCGAGGTGCCCACCGCCAGCAGCGGCGCGCCCATGCCCATGCTTAACGCGAATAAGGCCAGGCCGCCCAGAGCGCCGTCGCCGGTTTGGCTGATATAGATCAGTGCACCCGCCAGCGGCGCCGCGACGCAGGGACCGACGATCAGCGCCGACAGCAAGCCCATCACCGCGGCGCCCATCCAGGTGCCGCCTTGCTGGCGGTTGCTTAGCTCGCTCAGCTTGGTTTGCCAGCTGGCCGGCAGTTGCAATTCATAGAAGCCGAACATGGACAGCGCCAGGGCCACGAACACCGCGCTGAAGGCGCCGATGATCCAGGGATTTTGAAACGCCGCTTGTAGGTTGGCGCCGAACAGCCCAGCCAGCACGCCGGCCACGGTGTAGGTCAGGGCCATGGCCAGCACATAGGCCAGCGATAGGCGAAAGGCTTTGCCGGTGGTCATGGCGGCGCCTTGGCCGATGATCAGGCTCGAGAGGATCGGCACCATGGGGAACACGCAGGGCGTGAAGGCCAGCAGCAAGCCCACGCCGAAGAAGCCCAGCAGAGTGAGGGCCAGATTGCCGGACAGTAGCGATTGCGCATAGCGGTCTTGTTCGGAGATGAAGGGGTCGCTGGAGGTTACTACCGCTGCTGCGTCTTCGCTGCGTGGTGGTAGCGTCAAGGCGACGGCTTTGGTGATGGGCGCGTAGCACAGCCCGGCGTCGGCGCAGCCTTGGTAGCGCGCCTCCAGCGTCAGCGCTTGGGCGGCGTTATTGTCGCGCAGCAGTGGCAGCGCGATAGAGACTTGTCGGTAATACACTTCGCTGAGTCCGAAGGATTCGTCGGTTTTCATCTCCCCCGGCGGTGAGGTGTAAGCGGCGAGGTGCACGCCGTCGGCATCTTTGAGGGTGAAGGCGATCTTGTCGCGGTAGAGATAATAGTGGTCGGCGATTTGCCAGCTGGCCTGCAAGGTGTTGGCGTCGCGCACCTCGGTGAGGAGTTGAAAGGCCTGGTCGGGTTCCAGAAAATCTTCCTTCTGGCCGCCCAGGCCGAAGCGTTGTTTCACCGAAGAGAAGAACGAGTCCAGTCCGCCGCCTGCGTTGCTGCCGGTGTCCGCGCCGGGAACCGCCGGCAAGCTGATACTGACTTGCTGGATATGGGGCGCAAAGCACACCCCGGCATCGGCGCAGCCTTGGGAGTGCAGTTTCAGCGCGAAATCAGCGGCGCTGTCGCCGCGCTGGGCGACCGGGACATCGATCGTCAAGCGGCCGCGATACACGGCGGTTTCGCCGAAGAATTCATCGTGCTTGATCTCGGTGGGTTCAGGGAGGAGGGGGGCGGCGAATTGCAGGGTGGGGTCATCGCTGCTGAAGCGGATCTTGTCGCGATACAAATAATAGCCGTCGGCAATGCGCCATTCGACGCGCAGCATATCGGCGGCGGTGGCTTCGGCCGAGGGGCGGAAGGCTTGATCGGGGTGCAGTAAGTCTTCGGGGTTGATGGCCTGGGCCGGCCAGCTCGCTGCCGCCAGCGCTATGCATAGCCAGACCCACAGCCGGTTCAGGCTTTGCAGTACTCGCACGCGCGGTGGTGAGATGGTGGGCGTCATGATTCGATTCCAGTGTACACAAGAGGGTCGTTCATTTAATTGTCGTGTATTAAGTCGCAGGCCTGCGCTCGTCTCGCCTAGCGCCGAACGGCGGCCCGCACCCAATCCAAATAGCCCACCAGGCCGGTGACCAATGGGACTGCAATAATTTCCGGGAGTTCATAGGGATGGCTGTCCAGGATGGCGAGTTCCAGGCTTTCATAGCGGTCCTCAGTGGTCTTGATTACCAACAAGTGCTCCTGGCTGATTTCGCGTTTTCCCTTCCACATATAAACGGAGCGCACGCCGGGTACGATATTGGCGCAGGCCGCCAGGCCGCGTTCCACCAGGGTGGTGGCGATGGCCTCGGCGCTGACTGCGTCCGGGCAGGTGCATAGTACGACCCAACAATCGTTGTTCATGATAGCGCCGGATTCTAGCAAAGGCCGGCGACGGCGTCGCACTTTGTGCCGTGTGGGTTGAGTGCGCGGCGCGGCTCGGGTACCTTTGCTCCCCATGACGATCTTCCGCGCATTATTACTGGTTTTTTTGTTAGTCCCGATCATCGAAATCTATCTGCTGATCAAAGTGGGTAGCTGGATCGGCGCTCTGCCCACGGTGTTGCTGGTGATCGGCACCGCCGTGGCGGGGGCGTTTCTGGTGCGCTCGCAAGGCTTTTACGCCTGGCGTCGCGTCGAGCTCGCCATGGCGCGGGGCGAATTGCCGGCCTTGCCGATGATGGAAGGGATGATGCTCTTGGTGGCGGGAGCACTGTTGCTCACGCCCGGCTTTTTCACCGATGCCGTGGGTTTTCTCTTGTTGGTGCCCGCCGTGCGCCTGGTGATCATTCAGTGGTTCTTGCGTCACAGTACCGTGGTGCCCGGCGCGCCTCATGGACCGCCGCGCTCGGGGCCGCGCACCATCGAGGGCAGTTATGATCGCGAGGATGACCGATAATAGCGGTTGAAAACTGCCCGCGGGCGGCGCACGGTTGTGCTTGCCCCCTCCCCGCTCCAGGCCGGCGCGAGGCGGTCTATGCCTACCGTCAGGGCCCGAAAACCTAGATGAAATAGCCGAATTCGGTCGCTTTCTTCGCGGCGGACATAGAAACGCTTGACTCCGCCGATTCCGTGACTATCATTACTGGCACTCACAAGGGATGAGTGCTAACAATTGCTCGCCCCCGCATTGGGGGGTGGTGATAGGGCGCTGTCTTTTTTCTTTAATTACAAGGGAGACCCGAGTATGAAGATCCGTCCATTGCATGACCGCGTCATCGTCCGTCGCTTGGAAGAAGAGCGCAAGACGGCTGGTGGCATCGTTATTCCGGATTCGGCGACCGAGAAGCCCATCCGCGGCGAAGTCCTCGCCGTGGGGCATGGCAAGATTCTGGAAAACGGCGAAGTGCGCGCCTTGGACCTGAAAGTCGGCGACAACGTGTTGTTCGGCAAATATTCCGGCACTGAAGTGAAGGTCGAGGGCGAGGACCTGCTGGTGATGCGCGAAGACGACATCATGGCGGTACTGGAAGGCTGAGGCTGATCCTCGCAATAGCAACGAATTCTGAAGGAGATTTAAATGGCAGCTAAAGACGTACGTTTCAGTGATGACGCCCGCCACCGCATGGTGCGGGGCGTCAATATTTTGGCCAATGCCGTGAAGGTGACCCTGGGTCCGCGCGGCCGCAATGTGGTGTTAGAGAAGAGCTTCGGCGCCCCCACCATCACCAAGGACGGCGTGTCCGTCGCCAAGGAAATCGAGCTGCAGGACAAGTTCGAGAACATGGGCGCCCAGATGGTCAAGGAAGTGGCTTCGCAAACTTCCGACGTCGCCGGTGACGGCACCACCACCGCTACCGTGCTGGCCCAGTCCATCTTGTTGGAAGGCATGAAGGCCGTGGCGGCCGGCATGAACCCCATGGACCTCAAGCGCGGCATCGACAAGGCCGTGATCGCCGCCGTGGAAGAGCTCAAGAAGGGTTCCAAGCCCTGTACTGACGGCAAATCCATCGCCCAAGTGGGCACCATTTCCGCCAACTCCGACGAGGCCATCGGCAAGATCATCGCCGACGCCATGGACAAGGTGGGCAAGGAAGGCGTCATCACCGTGGAAGAGGGCTCGGGTCTGGATAACGAGCTGGACGTGGTGGAAGGCATGCAGTTCGATCGCGGCTACCTGTCGCCGTACTTCATCAACAACCAGCAGAACATGAGCGCCGAGCTGGATGACCCCTACATCCTGATCTACGACAAGAAGATTTCCAACATTCGCGAATTGCTGCCGGTCCTGGAAAATGTGGCCAAGTCCGGCCGTCCGCTGTTGATCATCGCCGAGGACATCGAAGGCGAAGCGCTGGCCACCTTGGTGGTCAACACCATCCGCGGCATCGTCAAAGTATGCGCGGTGAAGGCCCCCGGCTTCGGTGATCGCCGCAAAGCCATGTTGCAAGACATCGCCGTCCTCACCGGCGGCCAAGTGATCTCCGAAGAAGTCGGCTTGAGCTTAGAAAAGGCCACTCTGGATGACTTGGGTCACGCCAAGAAGGTGCATATCACCAAGGAAAACAGCACCGTCATCGACGGAGCTGGGCGCAAGGAAGAGATCGAAGCGCGTGTCAAGCAGCTGCGTGCGCAAATCGATGAAGCCTCCTCCGACTACGACAAGGAGAAGCTCCAGGAACGGGTTGCCAAGTTGGCCGGTGGTGTCGCGGTGATCAAGGTCGGAGCCGCCACTGAAATGGAAATGAAAGAGAAGAAGGCCCGCGTCGAAGACGCTCTGCACTCGACGCGTGCGGCGGTGGAAGAAGGCATCGTCCCGGGTGGCGGCGTAGCCCTGGTTCGCGCGCTGGACGGCGTCACGGGTCTCAAGGGTGACAATCACGATCAAGACGTCGGTATCAACATCGCGCGTCGCGCCATGGAAGAGCCGCTGCGCCAGATCGTCGCCAACGCCGGCGCCGAACCTTCCGTGGTGTTGGCCAAGGTCAGGGAAGGCAAAGGCAACTTCGGCTACAACGCCTCCACCGGTGAGTTCGGTGACATGGTGGAGCTGGGCATCCTGGATCCCACCAAGGTGACCCGTTCCGCGCTGCAGAACGCCGCCTCCGTGTCCGGTCTGATGATCACCACTGAGTGCATGGTGGCCGACCAGCCTAAGGAAGAGAATGAGCCCGCTATGCCCGGTGGCATGGGTGGCATGGGTGGTATGGGCGGCATGGAAGGCATGATGTAAGCGTCGAATATATTGGCGACCGTCATGTGGGAGCCCCGCCGTGTAAACGGCGGGGCTTTTTCTTTGGGGCCGGCGGTGCGGCCTAGGGGAACCGTGTGGCTTGCTTAACGTTTGAAGTTGTTGCTGTCTTCATCGTCATCCACCAGACTCAAACCACTGCCCAGAGACGGGGCGGCAGGTTGGGGCGCCGGTGCCGACGCGGGCGCTGCGGCGGTAGCGCGTGGCGGTGGGGGGGCTTCGCTGGGCGTTTCGCCGTTGGGGCCGCGTTCCTCCAGGCTGATCTTGAGGCGCAAATTATTTTGTGAGTCGGCGTTGCGCAAGGCTTCTTCTAGGCTGATACGACCGGCTTTGTAGAGCTTGTATATCGCGGAATCGAAGGTCTGCATGCCGATGTTTTCCGATTTATCCATGATCTCTTTGATCTTGTGCACCTCACCCTTGTGGATCAGGTCGGCGATCATCGGCGTGCCCAGCAGCACTTCCACTGCGACCGCGCGCTTGCCGTCCACAGTCGGTATGAGGCGTTGCGAGATAATGCCGCGCACGTTCAAGGATAAGTCCATCAACAACTGCGCACGCCGTTCCTCGGGGAAGAAGTTGATGACACGGTCCAGCGCCTGGTTGGCATTGTTGGCGTGCAGCGTGGATAGACACAAGTGGCCGGTTTCCGCGAAGGCGATGGCATGCTCCATGGTTTCGCGGGCGCGAATTTCGCCGATCAGTATGGCGTCTGGCGCTTGGCGCAGGGTGTTTTTGAGGGCTTCTTCGTAGCTGACGGTGTCGATGCCTACTTCGCGCTGATTGACGATGGACTTTTTGTGCCGATGCACGAATTCGATGGGGTCCTCAATGGTGATGATATGGCCGGCGCTGTTGGTGTTGCGGTAGTCGATCAGCGAGGCCAGCGAGGTGGATTTGCCCGAGCCCGTTCCGCCCACGAACAACACCAGGCCGCGTTTTTGCATTACCAGCTTGGTGAGTACCGGCGGCAGCCCCAACGCTTGCCAGGCGGGAATGTCCATTTTGATGGCGCGGATCACCAAGCCGATCTGGTTGCGCTGCTGGAAAATATTGACGCGGAAACGGCCCACGCCGGGCTCCGATATCGCAAGATTCATTTCATGGGTCTGCTCGAATTCTCGCTGCTTGTCCTCATCCATTAACGAGCGGGCGATATCATTCAAGCGCGTTGGGGTGAGCGGGACGGGTTCGAGCGGCATCATGGCGCCTTCGATTTTCGCGGTGGGCGCGGCGCCCGTGGTCAGGTACAGATCTGATGCATCTTTCACCACCATGAACTTCAAGTAATCGCGGAACTCCATGCAACCTCCGTTTGTTCGCGAACCAATAGAAACCGTTAGGCATATCGGCGGGCAAGGCGGCCCACTTGAGCGATGGTATGATCGTACCAGGGTTAGTGTGACGGAGCCGACATCCTCATGACGGATATTGCCGCTTTGCCGGCGAGCGTCGAACAGCTGCCCGCGCCGTTGCGCGAGCGAGTTCAGCACCACTGGGAGCGTTACACCGCAGCGCGTCAGCGTGAGGGGGTGGTGGCGTTGACGTCGCCGACCGTGCGCGAGAGCGTGGCGGTGGTGTGGGCGAGCAGCGAGTTCGTGGCCCAGGCCTGCTGCCAATTTCCGGCGCTGCTTGTGGATTTGGTCGGCAGTGGTGATTTAGCGTCGCGTTATGCGGAGGACGCGCATGGTCAACGCTTGGCGCGGGCTTTAGCCGAGGTGAGCGACGAGCGAGGCTTGGCCGTCGTGTTGCGGCAGGTGCGGCGGCGCGAAATGGTGCGCATTGCCTGGCGCGATTTGGCCGGTTGGGCCGACTTGGCCGAGACTTTGGCCGATTTGTCGCGTTTCGCCACGGCCTGTGTGGATGCGGCGCTCACCCGTCTCGACGCTTGGCAAGCCGCCGAACTGGGGGAGCCGCACGGTGCGGACAGCGGCGCGCGCCAGCATCTAGTGGTTATCGGCATGGGCAAGCTCGGTGCCGGCGAGCTCAATTATTCCTCCGACATCGACCTCATCTTCGCCTACCCGGACGCCGGCGAGACGCGCGGCGGACGCTCGCCGGTCAGCAACGAGGAGTACTTCACCAAGCTCGGCAGGCGCCTGATACATGCGCTGGACGCACGTACCCCGGAGGGCTATGTGTTTCGCGTCGACCTGCGCTTACGGCCCTTCGGCGATACCGGCCCGTTGGCGATGAGCTTCGATGCCATGGAGGATTACTACCAAGCCCATGGTCGCGAATGGGAGCGTTACGCCTGGATCAAGGCCGCAGTGGTGGGAGGTGACCGCGTGGCCGGCGAGCGCTTGCTGGGCGTGCTGCGCCCGTTCGTGTTTCGCCGCTATCTGGATTTCGGCGCCTTCGAATCGCTGCGCGAAATGAAAGCGCTGATCGCCCAGCAAGTGCGGCGCAAGGGCATGCGCGACAATATCAAGCTGGGCGCCGGTGGTATCCGCGAAGTGGAATTCATCGGCCAGGCGTTCCAGCTCATCCGCGGCGGGCGTGAGCCGAAGTTACAGGCGCGCGCCATCCTCGTCGTGTTGCGACGTTTGAGCGTGGCCGATTATCTGCCCGCCCATGTCAGCCGCGATCTCGAGGCGTCGTATGTATTCCTGCGGCGGATGGAAAATCGTCTGCAGGAATACGCCGACGAACAAACCCATTCCTTGCCCGGCGACGAGCTCGGAAGGTTGCGTCTCGCTCATGCCATGGGTTATGCCGATTGGACCGCGTGTGCGGCTGAGCTGGAGGGGCATCGCCAGCGTGTACACAGTCATTTCGAACAAGTGATGGCCGCGCCGCAAATGGCGCGTGATGATATGACGCAGACGCCATTGACCCAGGTGTGGCGCGAGACGGACTCCGCCGCTGCGGTGCCGGCCCTGCTGGCGCAGGCGGGTTACGATGATGTGGAGGCGGCGTTGCGCTACATTGCCGCGTTACGTGGGTCGGCCAGTGTGCGTGCGCTGAGTGAGCGCGGGCGCGGGCGCTTGAATGATGTCATGCCCTTGCTGCTGGGTGCGGTCGGCGGTGCGCCACGTCCGAGTCTGACATTGGGCCGGGTGTTGGGCTTGATCGAAAAAATCGCCCGCCGCACCGCTTATCTGGCGTTATTGTCCGAGAACCCTACCGCATTGTCGCAACTGGTGCAGCTGTGTGCTGCGAGTCCGTGGATCACCGGCCAATTGACCCGCCAGCCCTTGCTGTTGGACGAATTGATGGATCCGCGCGCCTTGTATGTGCCGCTGGACCGCGCATCTTTGCAGCAGGATTTGGCGGAAACCCTGACGCGGGTGGCGGACGGTGATGTGGAAGGGCAACTGGACGCGCTGCGCAATTTCAAGGAAACCAACGTGCTGCGGGTCGCCGCCGCCGACGTGGCGGGACGGTTTCCACTCATGGTGGTGAGCGATCACTTGAGCGAAATCGCCGAAGTAACGCTGGCCGCGGTGCTGCACCTGGCACGCGAGCATCTCTTGGCGCGCCACGGTGTACCGCGTTGTCATGGCGGTGACGGCGAGGAGCGTGAGCCGGGGTTTGCCATCGTCGGCTATGGCAAGCTGGGGGGCATCGAGTTGGGTTACGGTTCGGACCTGGATTTGGTGTTTCTCCATGACAGCGAAGGCGAGGAGTTGGGCAGCGACGGTGCCAAGCCGCTGGACAATCCGGTCTATTTCGCCCGCCTTGGGCAACGCATCATACATATCTGTACCGCGCATACGCCGGCGGGCGTGTTATACGACGTGGACATGCGCTTGCGCCCCAGCGGCAACGCCGGGATGCTGGTGAGCAGCATGGCGGCCTTTGAGGCTTATCAGCGCCAGGAAGCTTGGACCTGGGAGCATCAGGCCTTGGCGCGGGCGCGGGTGGTGGCGGGAGACGCCCGCTTAGCGGAGCGCTTCGCTTCCGTGCGCAGGGAAATTCTCGCCCGGCCGCGGGAGCGTACTGAGCTGCGCCGCGAGGTGTGCGAAATGCGGGCACGCATGCGTGCCGAGTTGGGGCATCCCGAGCCGACGCGCTTCGATCTCAAGCAGGACAGCGGCGGTATCGCCGATATCGAATTTATGGTTCAATACGCCGTTCTGGCGGGGGGGCACGAACACCCCGAGCTGCTACGCTATACCGATAACATTCGTCAATTGGAGGGCTTGTCGCAAGCTGGCCTGTTGCCCGCTGCGGACGCGAGTTTACTCAGCGATGCTTATCGCAGCTATCGTGCGCGGCTGCACCGCTTGACCTTGCAGCAAGAAAACGCGGTGGTCGATGCGGAGGAGTTCGGTGAGCAACGCGCCCAAGTGACGCGCATCTGGCGCGATCTGATGGAGCCAGCGTGACTCGTCACGCGATTATCAAACTCGTAACTTAACAATTTTTGGGAGTATGCATCATGTCGATGGCTGACCGCGACGGGGTCATCTGGTTGGACGGTGAAATGGTGCCGTGGCGCGAAGCGCGCGTGCACGTGCTGACCCACACCCTGCACTACGGATTGGGTGTGTTTGAAGGTGTGCGCGCTTACAAGACCGACCAGGGCACAGCCATCTTCCGTCTCAAGGAGCACACCGATAGGTTGTTCCGCTCCGCGCACATCCTCAATATGAAGATTCCTTACGGCAAGGACGTCCTCAACGACGCCACCCGCGCCGCGGTGCATGACAACAAGCTCGAATCCGGTTACATCCGTCCCATGTGTTTCTATGGTTCGGAGGGCATGGGGCTGCGCGCCGACAACCTCAGGACCCATGTCATGGTCGCCGCCTGGCCGTGGGGCGCCTACATGGGGGAGGAGAACTTGCGCCGCGGTATCAAGGTGCGCACCAGTTCCTACACCCGCCACCATGTCAACATCACCATGTGCAAAGCTAAGGCCAATGCCAATTACCTCAATTCCATGTTGGCGCTGAATGAAGCGCTGGCCAGCGGATGCGACGAGGCGATGTTACTGGATACCGAGGGTTACGTGGCCGAGGGCAGTGGCGAGAACATCTTCATCATCCGTGACGGCGTGATCTACACCCCCGAGTTGACCTCGGCCTTGGACGGCATTACCCGCGATACGCTCATCAAATTGGCCGCTGAAATCGGCGTGACGGTCAAGGAAAAACGCCTGACCCGCGACGAGGTTTACATTGCCGACGAGGCTTTCTTCACCGGCACGGCCGCCGAGGTGACGCCGATCCGCGAAGTCGATGACCGCGCCATCGGCGCCGGTAGTCGTGGCCCTATCACCGAGCGGCTGCAAGCCATGTATTTCGATCAAGTGCATGGTCGCCGCAAGGAACATCCCGAGTGGCTGACCTACGCCCGGCCTTGAGGCCGGTGTGCAGAGCAAGGAGACCGACGTGAGCGCGACACCTACCCCACCCGACACCAGCCGCCCTGCCAACGCGGCGCATAGCTACGAAGTGACCGCAGCCGATTTGCCGCTGCACTGCCCCACGCCCGGTATGAGCTTGTGGAATTCGCATCCGCGCGTCTTCCTGCCCATCGAGGAAACGGGTGAGGCGATGTGCCCTTATTGCGGCGCCAAGTACGTGCTAAAGCGCTAAGGATTGCCGCCTAAGTACCAGGTGCGTAAGCCGCAATTTAGAGGGTGCTCATCACCCTCTCCTGGAGACGGTTGGCGTTGTCGCTGAGATGAGGGCGCAAAGACCATCCGGAATCAACAAGTAGGTCAGGGTGCGCGGAAGCGCTCCCTGGCATCTTTGCGCAAATATCGTCAGGTAGCCGCTTACGCGGCTACCTGACCTGCGATAAACTTTGTGCTGCAAGGCCAATCAAGCAACATTTGGTTGCCTCGATTGACAGCACGGCACTAGCCGTTTCCCGCATCTCCCGCCCGCCGCTTGCTGCGCCGCGTCAAGACTATCCCCAGCGCCACCGGCAAGACGACCACCAACAGCAACGCCGCCAACGGCAGCAGCCAAGCCGGCTTGTTTTCCACCGTGGTCAAGGCGCTCAATATGCCGATGACCACGACGGTGCCTAGGGTGTAAAAGAGAAAAGTGCCCAGTTCTTTCATGTGGTGATACTCGTTACTGGTCGGAAACTGCAGGGATACTACCCGTCCTATGGTGCGCTAGCAAACCGATAGGCCCTAGTCGGGATCGTATTTATAGCCGAAGCGCGCTATGTCGGCTTCGAAGTGCTGCGCCACCAGTTCGGCAGTCTCGTCGGTGTAGTACTGTCGATAATCGCTGCGATCCTTGGCCTGGCGACGGTGTGGCAGCGGTGCGGCCTGCATTCCGACCCGCTCGAGTACGGTGTGGTAATCCTCATGCAGGTGCTCGTAGCGGCCGACGAAATCCACGATCTGATTGCCATGCAGGTCGATCACGTAATCGGCTTGTAACTCGATGGAAGTGTCCAGGTGGTACTGATAGGGCCGCTCGCGGTCCAGCTTGTGTTTGAGGAAGCTGGGAAAGTCGTCTAGGCCCTGTGTTAGATGGGGACGTTCGCGGCGGATGTGGTGGAACGAGCTGACCTGCAAGTCCCATGGGTTGCGTACGAAGCAGAATTTGAACAATGAATTGTAGAAGTCGCGCGGCAGCATTTCCTGCGCCGCGATGGCCTTGGCGTGGCGGGGAAACTTACAGCCCAGGCGATGGCCGCTGAGATGGCTCAGGCGACTGCATAGAAACAGCGGTATCCGCCACGGATCGGCCCACACAGCGCGCCGCATCGCCGCGCGCACGCTGGTGCCGCCGGTCTTGGCGATGTGTACGAACAAAAAACCGTAGCGATGAGAGAGCAGCATATCGATTCGCATCCTCAGGTGACGAGGCCCAAGACTTCCAAGTACCGCCGGGCACTGTTTTCCATAGTGTATAGTGCTGCCGCGCCGCGCAAGCGCTCGGCGGGCAAGGGCGCGTCCAAGGCCGTCGCGATGGCGGCGGCCAGCGCCGATACATCACCCACCGCCACCAGTGGACCATAGGTGCCATTCTGCAATATTTCGCGCGGCCCGCTGGGGCAATCGGTGGACACCACCGGCGTACCCAGCGCCAGGGCTTCGCTCAACGCGTTGGGAGAGCCTTCCCAGGCCGATGACAGGACGAACAACTGCGCGCGCGACAAGTAGCTGTACGGGTTGGCGGCGAAGCCGGGGTAAGCGATGTCCTCGGCGACGCCCAACTGTCCCGCCAAGGCTTGATACTCGGGAAGCAGGTTGCCGCGCCCAAGCAGGATCAGTCGGCATGGACGTAGGCGGCGCACTTGGGCAAAGGCGCGGATCAGCGTCAAGAAATCCTTTTGCCCGGTAAAGCGCCCCATGCCGATGATCACCGGTACGTCATGCGCTTCTTCCAGCCACGGGTGTGGCGCGGGGGCGCGCGCCAACTCGCGCATGTGCGGCGTGATCACCGGGTTGTGGATCACGCTGAGCGGTAGGTTTTGTAAGCCGGTGAGGGCGCGCACATCCTCGGCCACGCCCTCCGAGACGGCTACGATGCCGTCCGCCCAGGGGTAAAACGCACGCATCGGCAAGCGCCAACTCAGCAGGCGCCAGCGCGGTTTGCCGGCGAGTGCGGCCGACACGGTGGTGCCTAGACGACCGACGATGCGCGTGCGCGCACCGCTCAAGCGTCGCGCCCATAAGGCGATCAGTAAGGCGCGATGCTTGGCGGCGAGCAGGGCATGGGGGCGGGCCTGGCGCAAGTAGCGTATCAAGGCCGGCAAGCTCAGCAGCGTGTGGCCACTACCCAAGCGGATGATGTTGGCCGCGGCAGGTAGCTGCGCCACCTGCGGGCCGCGATCCTTGATCAACAACACGTCGACGGCGACGCCTTGCGCGATGAACCCATGCACGAGATTCACCACCATGCGTTCTACGCCACCGTCGCCGGAGAAAGACACCAGCACGGCGAGACGAATATTTTGATTGGACGTGGCTGAGGGCATGAGGCGCTAGCTCGCGGGGTAAGGAGGTAGGTTCATGGCGCGTAAATAATCACTGGTGCTGGACTCGATTTCGTAGGGTCGCGCGGCGCGGCGTAGTACCTGCTTGGGCAAGGGGTGGTCCAGGGTCTGAAGCAAGGCGTCGGCCAGTCCTTGCGTGTCGCCCACCGCGATGAGGGGGCCGTAGGTGCCGTTTTCGAGGATTTCTCGGGGTCCGCTCGGACAGTCGGTGGAGACCACCGGGGTGCCGACGGCGAGCGCCTCGATGAGTACGAAGCCCAACCCCTCCCAGCGTGAGGTGAAGGCGAACACGCTTGCATGCGCCATGTAACGATAGGGGTCGGGCACGAAACCGGGGAACGCGACATCTTCACTGATGTGCAGGTCGGACGCCAATTGTTGCAGTTCGTCACCTTGCTTGCCGCGACCGAGGATGACCAACCGACAGGGTCGTCGCGCACGCACTTTGGCGTAACCTCGCAGCAGCGTCGCAAAATCCTTGCGGGCGCACAACTCGCCGACGCCCAGTATCACCGGCAGCTCGCCATCCTGAAACCAGGGGTGATCGGGAGGGGGGAGTTCAGCCTCGAACCATTGCGCCGGCACCACCGGGCTGGGCACCACGTTGATGCGTGAGCGGGATAAACCGGTGTAGGCGGCCATGTCGTCGGCGACCCCGCGGCTGGTGACGATAACATTGTCCGCATAGGGATAAAGTCTGCCCATCGAGGTGCGTTGTAGCCAGCGCTCGAAAGCGCCCCGCGTGGCCAGATCGATGGAGATGGTCGTTCCCGAGCTGAGCACCAAGCGGGTCTTCGTGCGGGCGAGCAGCCTCGCGGCCAGCGCGGTGCGATTGACGCGGTCCTTATCGGCGAGCATGACGTAGGGTTGTTCGCGGCGCAAATAGCGCACCAGCGCAGGCAGGCTGGGATACACATGGCGACTGCCGAGATCGACAACTCTGACCCCGGCGGGAATGGTCTCCAAATGCGGGCCGTGTTTGCGTACCTGCAGCAAGTCGACCGGATAGCCGCGTCGCGCCAACGCTGGAATCAGGTGCTGCATGGCGCGGTCAACGCCGCTGTGACCGGACGTCGCGACAAAGATCGCAATGCGCGGCGGGAATGAGGATGTCATGAATTCGTCGGCTATCGCTGCGAGGATTGGCGTGACGCTTACCGCGCCAGGCTTGCTGGCCGGGGAAGATAGCATGGCAGCGGCGCCAATAACAATGTAGGCGGTCCGGTTGTCTCGACCGTAGCGGGGCAATGCGACATAATAGCGCCCCGACTCCCACCGTTACCGCGGGATGGTGCCCGGGATTGAGGTGCCGCAAGGTTGGAAACAGGCGTCGCCGAGCATGGCCATGATCTGGCGTAGGGCGGTTCCCAAGCGGGCATGAGTTCAGACGAGCTTTTTTAGGCTTTAAGCTCCTCTGATGGCGAGGATGGCCCTCCCTCTGGTTGTAATCGATAAACGAGTGACGGATTTTGTGTTGGCCAGGCCATGCGCGCGCACCTAAAGAAAATACTGATCGTCTTTGGAACCCGACCGGAAGCCATCAAAATGGCGCCTCTGGCGCATGGCCTATTGACGGATGAACGCTTCGAAACCAAGATCTGCTTGACCGCGCAGCATCGCCAGATGTTGGATCAAGTGATGACGATCTTTGATCTACGGGCCGACTTTGATCTCGATGTCATGACCGAGAGCCAGACCTTGGAAGGGCTGACGATGCGGCTGTTGGAGGGGATGGGGCGCGTGCTGAGCGAGGAACGGCCGGATATCGTGCTCGTCCACGGCGATACCACGACTACCTTCGCGGCCAGTTTGGCAGCTTTTTATCACCATATTCCCGTGGGGCATGTCGAAGCGGGATTGCGCACCGGAAATATGCTATCGCCCTGGCCCGAGGAAGCGAACCGCCGTCTTACCGCAGTGCTGTCCGGCCTGCATTTCGCGCCCACTGAAACCGCGCGAAAGAACCTACTCAAAGAAAACATCAGTGAGGACCGGATATTTGTTACCGGGAATACGGTCATCGACGCGTTGTTGACGATCAGTAGGCGCATAGACGAAGACTCAGGCCTCGCGCTGCGCTTGCACGATTCAATAGGTGTGATCGATGAGAGCCGCCGTCTGATTCTGGTCACGGGGCATCGGCGTGAGAATTTCGGTGCGGCATTCCAAAGTGTGCTAGTTGCGTTGCGAGAAATCGCTGAAGCACATCGCGACGTGCAGATTATCTTTCCCGTACATTTGAATCCTATCGTGCGTGCACCGGTGCATGACATGCTCGGCAAGACCGCCAATATCAAATTGATAGAACCGCTGGATTATCTGTCTTTTGTTTATCTTATGAAGCGCGCTCATTTGATAGTGACTGACTCAGGGGGTATCCAAGAGGAGGCGCCGTCCTTAGGTAAGCCGGTGTTGGTGACGCGGGAGGTGACCGAGCGGCCGGAAGCCGTTGCAGCGGGCACCGTGCGCTTGGTCGGCTGTGACACCCGGCTGATTGTGGAGACGGCGAGCCGGTTGCTGTGCGATACGCAGGCCTATGCCGCCATGAGCCGGGCACTGAACCCCTATGGCGATGGACGGGCCAGCCAGCGCATTATTGATGCGATTTCGACCGTGCGATTGTGACGGCGCAGGTAGGGAAGCGCATGCATATAGCGATTACATCCGTTTTGTTCGACAAGAAGCCTGAAGGGATATGTACCGGGCGGCTTGTGCGCGCGTTTTTGCAGCGGGGCCATCGCGTGACCTTGCTCACCTCAAGCAAGGCGGACACCCGTTACACACACTCGAATTTGCAGCTAGGTGTATATTCACATCGTCCTCGTTCCCCGCGCGCTTTGTTCAAGCTCATGGCCCGTTTGGAAGGTGGAGTACATAACAATTTCTACATGTGGACACGCTATGTCGCGCGTCATGACTTTGGTGGCGATGTGCCGGATCTTTTCTACGGGCGCGCCTGGCCGCATGCCAGTTTGGTGCCCGCCTATGAGCTTGCCAAACGCTATCAGCGACCATTGGTATTGCACATCAGCGATCCATTTCCGCCGCCGAATGAGAAGGATATGGCATTTGATCCGGATTTTTTTCAAGGATTGAATCGCATGGTCGCGGTGGCCACGGCACTGACTTTCACCAATGAAGAGGCGATCGCCTATCAGCAAAACTTTACCCGCTTCGACCGCGAACGCGCATTTGTTTTGAATCATCTCGCCCCCGATCCTATGATCTTGGGAGGGGCGGGCAAGCAAGGGCATTTTTATTTTGTCGGTGGGGTCGGGCCCAGCCGCTCACCCAAGCCCTTGCTGCAAGGGTTCGCTTTACATTTGCAGCGTCATCCCGATAGTCGCTTCTATTTTGTCGGTGCTTTGGAGAAATATCTCAGGCCTGAGATAGAGGCGCTTAATTTAAGCGATAAAGTCGAGGTGTTGCCGTTTACGCGAGATATTGCCGCGGTGTATCGACGCGCCGGAGCCTTGGTATCGATAGACGCCTGGATTAGCGACCCTGTATTTACGCCCACAAAGATCGTTGAGTACCTGGTCTCGGATCGCCCCGTGCTAGCAGTCACACCGCCAGGGAGTCCGGTGAGCAAGCTGATGGCGCGTAGCGAGAGTACGGGCGTTACCGTCACGGACTATTCGCCCGCAGCGGTGGCGAGCGGCTTTGACGCGATCTTGCAACTGCCTTGGGATGCCGACGCCTACGCACGCCGTGTCCATGCAATGGGGGATTTTACTGACGATGTCGTCGTCAATAAGTTTGAAAATGAACTTGCTGCTAGGTTGGCGACAGTGAAATGACTGATGTGCGAGAAAGCCTACGCGAACTCCCGGTATTCTGCGTCGCATCTTATTATGCCGCTTAATCATTCTCCTTGTGGTGCAACGCGGAATCGGCAGAGTCGCCAGGCTAGAGGGGCGTGATGCTCAATACCGGAACCAGCGCGACAACAGCCTCAGTCTGGGTTAACCGAATCGGTTTGGTGGGGCTGTGCTTGTTCCTGGTTTTTTGCTGGCTAGGGACGGCGCTCGCGAATCTCGGTTTGGGTTTGATGTTGATCGCCTTGCTGGTGTCGTTGCCGGCAAATTGGTCACGGATCAAGGTAGAGCCGCTGCTGCTATTATTTCTGCTCTTTTGTCTCTATCTGTTGCTGCGCACGTTGTGGGCGCTGTGGGAATTTCCCGAGATCGCCTCGCTGCATATTCACGATAGCTTGAAATGGCTGCACTTATGGGCATTTATGTTAGTCGGATGGTGGCAGTACCAATCTCAACAGCAGATCTATCCAGCATTAGCCATGCTGCTGATAGGTTTTGTAGCGAGTGTCTTGTATCTCACTGACTGGGAGTCCTGCCGAGGATTTCTGGACGGTGTGCGTTGCGGTTTCGGTTTTCAGATCATCATGGGCGGCCTGCTCGTCGGGAGCGCATTGCTCGGATTGTTGATTTTTGCGCCCAAACTAATCGGCGCGTATCGGCTGAGCATCGTCTGGTTTTTGCGCTTGGGTATCTGGTTCACGCTCTTGCTAGCAAGCGTCCAAGTGGTGATTTCAACCCAAACGCGTAGCGTCTGGATGGGCTTAAGTATATTGCTACCGATGCTGTTGCTGGCGAGGTATTGGCAAGCCTTGCGTGGCATGCTCAAGGGTGAAAACAGACCAGGCTTAATCTTGGCTTTGGTTGCATTGATTTCCTCTGTGGGTATCTTGTCTTCCAATGAAGGCGTGCTCGACGATCGTTTGCTGAATGTAAAAGATAATGTCGCCGCGATGATAGCTACGCAATTTGACCGAGTGGAGGCCGGTGACTATTCCGTCGCCGGTCGTTTGTTTATGACCAAGGCGGGTATAGATAAGTGGTTGGAGCGCCCCATCTTCGGGTGGGGAACAGGCGTGAACGCGGTGGAATTTTTTCCCGATCTGAATGAGAAAGTCGGGGAGATGACGCATCTTCACAATACTTATGTGGAGATGTTGGTTCGTATGGGTTTGGTTGGCGCGGCATTTTATGTCTTCGCGGTTCTGTACCTGATCCGGGGAATATTTAACGCTTATCGGCGCGGCTTGATGGAGAAGGACGTATTTGTTTTTCTTGTGGGCATATTCGGTCTGCTGATGATCTGGTGCATTACTGACTACCAGCTGCAAAGCACGGATTGGCGTTTTTATTGGCTCGTGATGTTCGGGATTTCTCTCTCGTTTGCCATAGGGCAACGGCGTGCCATGTAACGGGAATACGGCCTGCGACCGGCCCTGCGCGGTGCATGGGCCGGTAGGGCGTTGTCGTCCTGGGACATAATATGTGCGGTATAGCCGGCATCTATCTGAAAAGTGATCTTCCCGACGCGGAGCGGGTGGCCGCGATGGCGCGCCGACTCGCCCATCGCGGCCCCGACGACACCGGTGTGCATATCGACGGCAGTCTGGCGCTGGCGCACACCCGTTTGTCTATCATCGATTTGAGTGGCGGCCACCAGCCCCTTTTCGCGCGTGAAGGTCGCTTGGCGTTGGTGGCCAACGGCGAGATTTACAATCACGTCGAACTGCGCGCCGAGCTCGAAGCCAAGGGGCACCGCTTCGCCACCCATTCCGATTGCGAAACCATTTTGCACGCTTATGCCGAGTATGGCCTCGATTGTCTACAGCATTTGAGCGGCATGTATGCCTTCGCGCTATACGATCGTGATGCCGAGCGCCTGTTGCTGGTGCGCGACCGCCTCGGACAGAAACCCTTGTTTTTCGCTGAACTGGCGGGGGGCGTCGCCTACGCTTCAGAGATCAAGGCGTTGTTGCCGTGTTTGCCTCGACCGCTGACGATCAATCCGGTTGGCTTAGCAGAGTATCTGCAAAATCAATTCAGCAGCGGCGCTGATACGTTGTTGCACGGCGTCACCCGCCTGTCATCCGGCGAGGCTTTGGTGGTGGAGCGTGGCGCGGTCACGCGGCGCTGGCGTTATTGGTCGGCGCTGGAGGTGCAAACCCAGGCTATTGCTTACGATGAGGCCGTCAAGCACTTCGACGGCTTGATGGAAACCGTCATGCGCGAGCACATGCGCGCCGATGTGCCGTTTGGTTTGTTTCTGTCTGGCGGCGTGGACTCGACCATCCTGCTCGGGTTGTTGAGCCGCTATGCTGACGAACCTATCCGCACCTATTCGGTGGGCTTCCCCGGTTCCAGCGTGGGCGATGAATTGGAAGTCGCCGAGCGTCTGGCGCGTCACTTCGGCAGTCGTCACACCGTATTGCGCCCCGCCGCTCAGGCGATGTTGGAGCGTTTGCCGCACAGCGTGTGGGCGGCTGATGAATTGATGCGCGATTTCGCCAGCCTGCCCACCTCGTTGTTAGCCGAGGAGGCCGGGCGTGAGCTGAAGGTCGTGTTCTCCGGCGAGGGCGGTGACGAGGCCTTTGCCGGCTATGGTCGTTATCGTGCCTCGGCGCTCGAAAGCGGGCTCAAGAATCTACTCGCTCCCGGCACGGGAGGATTTCGCACCAGCGGCGATTTTCGCGGCCGCTGGCCATCTCGTGTCTTCGGCGCCGCGTTGCAGCGCGCCTTGCCGTTAGCGCGCGCGCCGTTTGTGCAAGCGTGGCGCGCTACGCCGGCGGCTTGGAGTAGGCTGCAACGCATGCAATACACCGATTTGGTCACCGCGCTGCCCGACAATCTCATGGTTAAGGCCGATCGCATGCTGATGAGCTGGGGTGTGGAGGGGCGCTTGCCGTTGCTCGATCATCGCGTGGTGGAGTTCGGCTTGTCGTTACCCGACGCACTCAAGGTGGGCGGCAAGCAAGGCAAGCTGTTCCTGAAGCGTTGGGGTGCGCGCTTCGTGCCCGGCGATCATCTCTCGGCCCGCAAGCGTGGTTTCAAAGTGCCGGTGGGTGATTGGCTGCGCGGCGATTATCTGCAACGCGTGGCGCGCGTCATGCTGGACAATGAGGCGCTGCAGGAGTGGTTCCGACCCGAAGGGGTGCGGTTATTATTGGAGCGCCAGCAACGCCGCGGCGACGTGACTAAGAACGTCTACGCGCTGTTACAATTCGCGCTGTGGCACCGCATGTTTGTCGAAGGTGACGGCGCTATGCCGCCGCCGCGGGTCGATCCGGTGGAGTTTCTCGAGTCGCGGTGAGTCGTGTTCAGTCTGCGCGTGCTGGATTATCGGCTGCATGCAGACGTTTCACATCTAAGGAGGCCCTGTTCAATTGTCATTTCGAGCCCTGTCCCGAGCCCAGCGAGGGATCTTGCGAGAAATCTACAACCTCGAGCGCCTGCGCAGTATCAATATCTTAAGATTTCTCCCTTCGGTCGAAATGACACATCAGGAAATTTTTTAGATCTTCCTTAACAGTAGCGGTTGTTAGTACGTTGCTTCTCCCGCAGGCGGGGAGAGCGTAGCGAGGCGGGCGGTGCCGTGGCCCGCACAGGGCCCGGCGAGGGGGTGGGGGTGTAAGTTGTCGTGGACAGGTTCGCAGTGATCTCCACGCCCTCACCCCAACCCTCTCCCGCCCGCGGGAGAGGGGGCAAAGTCAAAGATTGTGGGACACTATCACGTAGCTTTGTTAGTACCATTCTAGTGAACGAGTTGGTGGGTATTCTGAATGTCAGTGCAACCTAGCCACATCCTCATCATTCGCGTAAGCGCCATCGGTGACGTGGTGTTCGCTTCGCCGTTGATCAAGGCGCTGCGCCGTACCTATCCTGAGGCACGACTAAGTTGGCTGGTGGAGCCCGCGGCGGCCGGATTGCTGCAACATAATCCTGACCTGGACGAAGTGATCGTGTGGCCGCGCGCGCACTGGCGGCGGTTATGGCGGGAGCGCAAATGGTCGGCACTGCGCAGCGAGGTGGGGCGCTTCGTGCGCGAGTTGCGGGCGCGCCGTTTCGATCTGGCGATCGATGTGCAAGGATTGCTCAAGAGTGCCCTGTGGGCCTGGTTGACCGGCGCCAAGCAGCGTATAGGCCTGGGTGCCAAGGAAGGCGGACAGTGGTTGATGACGCAGGTGGTGAGCCGGGACGTGGCGAGTAACCGTATCGGCGCCGAGTATTTGCACCTGGCTCAGGAATTGAAGTTGGACGTCGGCAATTTCGCCATGGATTTGGCTTTGTCTGAAGAGGATGAACACACGGCGCGGGCGTTGGCTCCCAGCGATCGTTATGCGGTGATTTGCCCCTTTACCACGCGGCCGCAGAAGCACTGGGTCGAGGCGCGTTGGTCGGGATTGGCGCAGGCGCTCACCACCCGCCTGGGGATGCCGGTGGTGATGCTCGGTGGTCCAGCCGATGTCGAAGCAGCCAGTCGTATCACCGCCGGTAATGTTGATATCGTCGATCGCGCTGGACACTGTTCGCTCACCCAATCTGCCGCCTTGATCAAGCACGCCAGCCTGCTGGTAGGCGTGGACACCGGGCTAACGCACATGGGGATCGCCTTCAATGTGCCGACGGTGGCGTTGTTCGGTTCTACTTGTCCTTATCTGGACACCACCCGCCCCAATGCCAGCGTAATCTACCATGCGCTGGAGTGCTCGCCGTGCCGGCGCAATCCGACCTGTGGCGGTGATTTCACTTGTTTGAAGTCGATCAGCATCGATGAGGTGGTGGGTGCGGGCGAGACGATGATGGCGGCGCCATGACAGCGCCGCTCAAGGTGCTTCACGTCGAAGCGGGCATGCATCTGTATGGGGGCGCGTTGCAGGTCTTATATCTGTTGCGTGGTCTGCCGCAGGAACAGGTGCGCAATATCTTGGTGTGTCCGCGCGGGAGTGCCATCGCTAGCGCCTGTGACGGCGTAATCGAACGGGTGATCGAGATGCCCATGGGCGGCGATTTGGATCTGGCCTTCATCGCGCGTTTGCGCGCAGTGATACGTGAACAGCGCCCCGACCTAGTGCATCTGCACAGCCGTCGCGGCGCCGATACCTTGGGCGGCATCGCGGCGCGCCTGGCCGGTGTGCCGTGCATCGTCTCACGCCGGGTCGATAACCCGGAGCCGGCGTGGCTGGCGCGGATCAAATATCGCCTCTATGAACGGGTGGTCACCATCTCCGAGGGCATCCGCCAGGTGCTATTGAGCGAGGGCGTACCGGCGGACAAGGTGGTCTGTGTCCACAGCGCGGTGGATAGGGAGAAGTACCATCGAGATTGTGAGCGGGAGTGGTTCCTACGCGAATTTGGATTAAGCACCGAGGCGTATGTGCTAGGCGTGATCGCGCAGCTGATACCGCGCAAAGGTCACCGCTATTTATTGCAGGCGTTGCCGCCATTGGTGGAGGAGTATCCGGATCTGTGCGTGCTGTTTCTGGGCAAAGGTCCGCTGGAGCAGGAGCTGAAACAGCAAATCACGGCGCTGCAATTAGACGACGTCGTACAACTCACGGGGTTTCGCGCCGACCTGGAGCGCATCCTGCCTTGCCTCTATACCGTGGTGCATCCGGCCGAGATGGAAGGTTTAGGCGTGTCGCTGTTGCAGGCCGCGGCGGCGGGTGTACCGATCATCGGCACGCGCGCCGGCGGAATACCGGAGATCGTGCGCCAGGGTGAAAACGGCTTATTGATTTCGCCGCAGGATGTTGCCGCTTTGCAGGATGCTGTGGGTCAGTTGCTGGCGGATCCAGAACGAGCGCGACAGATGGGGCAAGCCGGCACGCAGATCGTGGCGCAGGAGTTTTCCATCGCCGCCATGGTGCAGGGGAATCTGCGCGTCTATCGGAAGGTTGTCGGGGCGCCTCATGCACCACCACAGTGATTTCGGACAGATATTCCTGCCCACATGGCCGTAACGTCAATCTCCCCCGTCGACCGCTGAGAACCGGTGTCGGGTAGTGCGCCATGGGGCGTATGGCCTTGAGTCTCGGCAGCGCGTTGAATTGCCCTCTCTCTGTATCGTGATGTTCGCAATGCTGTAGCGTCAGGACTAGTTTTTCGCAAGCCCGAAGGAGTCCTGCTCGATGGCGGTGTTGCTCTGGCGGGGAGTTCATTCCTAAGCATAGGGGTCCGCCGCCCCATGAGGCGCCTTGAAGCGGCGGTGCACCCAGTAATACTGTTCCGGTGCCGCACGCACTTGCTCCTCGACGAGGCGGTTGAGCCGCGCGGCGTCATCTCCGGCGTCGGCGCTGGGGAATTCCTCTAGAGGGGGCTGGATCACCAAACGGTAGCGCAAGCGAGACGGGTCGCGCGTGATGCTGAACGGCAGTACGGGCGCGCGGCTGACTTGCGCGAGACGTGAGGTGGACGTGTTGGTCAAAGCCGGCAGGCCGAAAAACGATGCTTCGATGCCGTGCTTGCCGCGTTTGGCCTGATCGGGGGCGAACCACACCGGACAATTGTCGCGCAGCGCGCGCAGCAGTGCGCGGGTGTCGGTGTGCGGAATCATGCGCGTCACGCGGCGGCCGCGGCGCCGGACGGCCAGTGCTTCTAGCATGGGATGATCGTGGCGCCGATAGATGCCTTGAATGTGATGTGGTGTCGCCAAGGCGAGCAAATGGCCGCCCATTTCCAGGCTGGTGCCGTGAGCGCCCAGCAGGATGGCGCCATGTCCTTGCGCCAAGGCGCGCTCGATATGCTGCGCGCCTTCGATACTGGCCAGACTGCGCAGGAAGGCATCGCTGCGCCACCAGCACAGGCCGACGTCGATGACCATCAGGCCTAAGGATTGAAAATGGCGGCGCAATAGCTTGTGGCGCGCCTGCTCGTCCAACTCCGGGAAGCACAGGTGCAGATTGACGGCGGCGATGCGGCGGCGCTTCGGCATCAACCGGTACATGAGCCGCCCCAACGCTCCGCCAATATGCCATTGCAGCCCCAGGGGGAGGTGGGCGACCAGCCACATCAGCCCGACGCCCAGCCAGAGGGGCACATGGCGGAGGGTGTCGGTGTGGCGAGTCGCTGTGCTGTCGTTGTGGGTCACGGTTCGGTGCGTGTCTGGATCGGCGCGGGCGGCCCTGGAAAATGATGTAGTATAACAACCCTCCGAGTGACGTCAGAGTATACGCATGAGTTCTGTATTTCACCTCGCCCTAGAGGAGCACCGAGTCGCGGTCACGGCCCTTGCCGAGATGGCACCGGAGCTGGCGTGCGCCGCCGAGCGCCTACGCGCCGCCTTGACGGCGGGCGGCAAGATTTGGGCGTGTGGCAACGGCGGCTCGGCCGCCGACGCGCAGCATTTCGCCGCCGAACTCACCGGCCGCTTCGAGCGCGAGCGTCCCGGTTACGCGGCGGTGGCCCTGACCACCGATACCTCGGCGCTCACTTCCATTGGCAACGACTACGGTTTCGAAGCAATTTATTCGCGCCAGTTACAAGCCCTGGCCCGTCCCGGCGATGTATTGCTGGCCATCAGCACGTCGGGTAATTCACCCAATGTGTTGCGCGCAGTCGACTATGCGCGTGAGCACGGCATCCATACCTTGGGATTGCTCGGGCGCGACGGCGGCGCGCTGGGTGCACGGGTCGACCTGGCGCTGACCGTGCCGGCACAGCGCACTGCGCGCATCCAGGAGATGCATATTCTGCTCTTACATGTGCTGTGCGAGATGCTGGAGTCCTGAGCATGCGCCTGGCCCTGCCCGCCTTCGATCAAGCGCGCGTGTTGGTGGTCGGTGACTTGATGCTCGATCGCTATTGGACCGGCTCAACCGCGCGCATCTCACCCGAGGCGCCGGTACCGGTGGTGCGCGTCACCGATCTGGAGGCGCGCGCGGGCGGTGCCGGCAACGTGGCGCTCAATGTTGCGGCGTTGGGCACGGCGGTATGCGTGGACGGCGTGGTGGGCGACGACGAACCCGGCCGGGCGTTGCGTGAATTATTGCAGTCTGCCGGCGTGGAGTGTCCTTTCCAATCGGTGCCCGGTCGTCCCACGATCACCAAGTTGCGCGTGCTGAGCCGTCATCAGCAATTGCTGCGCATGGATTTCGAGGAATCGCTGGTCGGTCACGGCACCGCCGAATTGAGTGCGCGATACCAGCGCGCTGTGGCGGAAGCCGATGTGGTGGTGCTGTCCGATTACGCCAAGGGCACCTTGGTCGCCGTGCACGAGTTGATCGAACTAGCGCGCACCGCCGGCAAGCCGGTGCTGGTCGATCCCAAGGGTAGTGATTATGGGCGTTATCACGGCGCCACCTTGCTCACGCCCAACTCGGGTGAATTCGAAGCCATCGTCGGCGCCTGCCATAGCGAGGAGGAGTTTTGCGAAAAGGGCGAGGCCTTGCGGCAGCGCTTGGCGCTGCAAGCCTTGCTGATCACGCGCAGCGAGAAGGGGATGCTGCTGTTGCAAGCGGAGCGGCCGCCGTTGCATCTGCCGGCCCAGGCGCGTGAGGTTTTCGACGTGACCGGCGCCGGTGATACGGTCATCGCGGTGTTGGCCGCCGCGCTGGCGGCCGGACAAGATATGTCCGAGGCCACCGCGTTGGCCAATCTGGCCGCGGGTATCGTGGTCGGCAAACTGGGCGCCGCCAGTGTGAGCGTGTCCGAATTGCGGCACGCCATCCGTCAGCTCGGGGCCGATGATCCGGGCGCGCGTTACGGTGTGGTTGATGAAGACGAGTTGCTGCGCCAGGTCGCGCAAGCGCATGCACTGGGCGAGCGCATCGTCATGACCAACGGTTGCTTCGATTTGCTGCACGCCGGTCATGTGAGTTATTTGGAGCATGCCCGCGCCTTGGGGGACCGCTTGATCATCGCGGTGAACGACGATGCTTCCGTGCGTCGTCTCAAGGGAGCACAGCGGCCGATTACGGCTTTGCCGCAACGTATGGCGGTATTGGCGGCGTTACGCAGTGTCGACTGGGTGGTGACCTTCCGCGAGGATACACCGGAGCGGCTCATTTGCCGCATCTTGCCCGACCTGTTGGTCAAGGGCGGCGATTATCGCCCCGACGACATCGCGGGCGCGCCCTGTGTGCGCGCCAACGGTGGTGAAGTGCGCGTGTTGGGGTTCGAAGAGGGATGCTCCACGTCTGATATCGTGGTGCGCATCAAGGAGATGGGCGGCGACGAAAGTCGCTAAAACTCATGTTGGCATATCCTCCTCATTTTCTTGATGGTGAGTATCAGGGGGCTCCTCGCCCGCAAACGGGGTGAGCGTGGCGAGGGGGGCGGAGCCGTGGTCCGCAGGTAGGGTGATGGAGTGAGAGAATAGCGATGTTGTCGAACATCGGAATGCTTTCGAGACCCTCACCCCGGCCCTCTCCCGCATGCGGGAGAGGGGGTAAGAAGCCTTGCATGGCCTCATGCATTAGGCAAAGCTCACGGACATTTCAATAAGAGTACACGTTGCGATATCTCTACACGCTACTGCTGTATTTGCTCCTCCCGCTGGTGTTGCTGCGGCTCTGGTGGCGCGGTCGCCGCGCGCCGGCTTATCGGCGGCGCTGGCGCGAGCGATTCGGGTTCATGCCGCGCTTGCCGGTCAACCCGGTGGTGTGGGTGCACGCCGTGTCGGTCGGCGAAACGGTGGCGGCGGTGCCGTTGATCCGTTGGCTGCGCGCGCGCGGCGAACCGGTGTTGGTGACCACCACCACGCCCACCGGTTCAGAGCGCGTGCGCGCCGTGTTTGGCGAGGAGGTCTTTCATGTCTACTGTCCCTACGATCTGCCCGATGCAGTGCGGCGCTTTCTTACCCGTACGCAGCCGAAACTGGCGCTGATCATGGAAACGGAGCTGTGGCCTAATTTGTTTCATGGCTGCGCGCGTGCGGGGGTGCCGGTGGTGGTGGCCAATGCGCGTTTGTCGCAGCGCTCCGCCGCCGGTTACCGCAAGGTCGCGGCCTTGACGCGTGCCACCTTGGCCCAGGTGAGTCTGATCGCCGCGCAAACTGATGACGATGCCGAGCGTCTGCGCGCGCTGGGCGGCGCGCGGGTGGAGGTGACGGGCAGCGTCAAATTCGATATTTCTATCGACGCGGAGTTGTCCGCACAGGGGCAGTCCTTGCGCCATGCATGGGGCGTGGCGCGACCGGTGTGGATCGCGGCCAGCACCCACGCCGGCGAGGATGAGCAGGTGTTGGCAGCGCATGCCGAGTTATTGCGCGTATTGCCGCATGCCTTGCTGGTGTTGGTGCCGCGTCATCCCGAACGTTTCGATGAGGTGGCGGCGCTGTGCGGGCAGCGTAGTTTCAACGTCGTACGGCGTAGCACGGGTGCGGCGTGTGAGACGCAAACACAGGTGTTGGTGGGTGACACCATGGGCGAGCTGCTGGTGTTTTTCGCCGCCGGCGATGCCGCCTTCGTCGGTGGGAGTTTGGTGCCCACGGGCGGGCACAACGTATTGGAGCCCGCGGCCTTGGGATTGCCGGTGGCGGTGGGTCCGCATACCTTCAATTTTCTCGACATTACCGCGCGCTTGATCGCCCGCAACGGCGCCGTCCGCGTACACGACGCCACCGAGTTGGCGGCGCTGATGCAGCGCTGGCTGAGCGATGCGACGGAGCGTGCCAGAGTCGGTCAGGCCGGTGCAGCGCTGGTGGAGCAGAATCGTGGCGCGCTGGCGCGCTTGCAGGGGTTACTCGAAGCGTACTTGTAACGTGTTGGGCCGGTTACTGCAGCCAGCGATTGACCTGCTGCACGTCCTCGGCGTTGAGTAAGCCGGCAGCGGACTTGAGGCGCAGGGTGCTGAGGACGTAGTTGTACCGTGCGCGTGAATAATTACGTCGGGCGTCGAACAAGTTGCGCTGCAACTGCACCACGTCGACGATGGTGCGTGTGCCCACTTCGTAACCGGCCTCGGTGGCGTCCAGTGCGCTTTGCGTGGAGATCACCGCTTGATTCAGCGCGCGCACGCTACTGATGCTGTCGAGTACGGTGAGGTAGGCGCTACGGGTCTGTAAATCGGTGGCGCGACGTTGTTGCTCCAATGCCTCGCGCGTGCCGGTGAGCCGATGCGCGGCTTCGCGCTTGCGTGCTGATACGCCGCCGCCTTGATATAACGGCAAATTGAATTGCAGTCCGATCACGGCGTCGTTGGATTCCGAACCGCCGAAGCGGCCGTTGCTAGTATCCGAGTAGTCATAACTGGCCACCAAATCCAGGGTGGGATAGTGACCGGAACGCTGGACTTCCATGCCTGCTCGCGAGGCTTCCACTGCGTATTGTGCGGCTAATAATGGAAAGTTCTGCTCGCTGGCGGTGTTCAACCACTCTTGCAGATTCTCCGGTTCGGGTCTCAGTAACGGCGCTTCCGCGCTCAACGTCGCGAGGCTGTCGTGGGTGGAGCCGGTGATTTCGCGCAATTCTTCCTTGCTGATGGCCAGACGGTTTTCGGCGGCGATTTCCTGGGCGACCGCCAAATCATAGGCCGCCTGTGCTTCGTGCACATCGGTAATGGCGATCAGTCCGACTTCGAAGCGTTGTTGGGCTTGATCCAGCAGGCGCTGGTTGGCGTCTTTTTCGGCGCGCGCGAATTTGACATTGTCGGCGGCGGCCAACACGTTGAAGTAACGTTCGGCGGCGCGCGTGATCAGATCTTGCTCGGCGGCATGGAACTGGGCCTCGGCCTGTGCCGTGGCAGCATCGCTCTGGCGCATTTGCTTATAGGTGTCGCGTCGATACAAGGCTTGGCTCAAGCTCAGGGTGTAACCTTTGTTGGTGGAATAGATGGTGTCTTCTGCGAATAGCGCGCTGTCACTGCTTTGAATTTCCAAGCGGTCGCGCATGAGGTTGGCACTTAACGAGGCCTGGGGCAGCAGCCGGGCACGGGCTTGGGTGTGCGTCTCGCCGATGGCCAGATAAGCGGACTCCGCTTGGCGCAGTTGAGGATCACTTTCCAATGCCAAGCGATAGACGTCGGCGAGATCGTCCGCGGCGGCGGGGCCGGTCAGCATGACAGCTAAAGCGAGGGACTTGAGACAGATACGACGTGCCGAGGACATCGGTCCTCCTTCCGTGGTTAGTACTAAGGCGGTCATGAGTAATCTAACACCTCATGTCGCGTTCCCGTCCCCTCCGAGGGGCGGGACAGGTTGGGGTGAGTGAACACAGCTGTTGCTAAGAATGTCATTAGCATAGCAATGGCTTGCCTACTGCCATTCTTAGTAGGTCGGCATACTGGGGTCGATGTCACTCGCCCAGGCGTGGATGCCACCGACCAAATTCATGACTTTTTTGAAGCCGTGTTGCTGCAGGTACTGGACTACCTGCGCGCTGCGCATACCATGATGGCATATGACGATGATTTCCTGCTCGGGATCCAGCGTTTGTTGTTCCTGGGGCACAGTGTTCATGGGCAGATGCCGCGAGCCTTCGAGGTGGCAGAGGGCCCATTCTTGCGGCTCACGCACGTCCAGCAGCAGCGGCGGGGGATTGGCCACTTCCAAGTATTCCTTGAGTTCAATCGGGGTGATTTCTTGCATGGCTCACATCTATGTTCTTCGGGCGCCCGGCTAGTATTCTAGTCAAAGCTGATTCTATAGGCATCAGAAAACGAATTGCGGGGGGCGAGCGGCGTTCACCAACGGCGGTAAATCGGTCTCGAACAGCACCTCGTTGACCCACTCATGTTCGCTCATGCGGGTGATGAGGCGCGCTTCCATCACCGGAGGCTGTCCCACCACCACGAACAAGCGGCCGCCGACCTTCAGTTGATTCTTGAAGGTGTCGTTGAACAGCGGCAGCGAGCCAGTGACGACGATGGCATCGTAGGGCGCGTTCGGCTGCCAGCCGTTGGCGCCGTCACCGATTTCCAAAAACACATTGTTGATGGCGTGGTGAGCCAGTTTCTGTTGGGTCTGCTGCACGAAATCGGCGTGGATATCTAGGCTGTAAACTTGGCGACCCGAGCGCGCCAACAGGGCGGTGAGGTAACCGCTGCCGGTGCCGATTTCGAGAATGCTATCGGTAGGCTGGAGGGTGAGCGCCTGGAGGATGCGGGCTTCCATCTTGGGCGCCATCATCACCTCTTGGTGGGCGAGCGGGATGTTGATGTCGGCGTAGGCCAGGGTCTTGTACTCGGGCGGCACGAATTCCTCGCGCGGCATCCGGTCGATGAGATCGAGCACTCTTTCGTCGAGCACATCCCAGGGGCGAATTTGCTGTTCGATCATGTTGTGTCGGGCCTGTGCCATGTTCATGGAATCTACGCTCCGTGCTGCCTAGTAAATCCACCCAAGATTAAGCGGTTTGCGGCGGTCAGGCAAGAACCGCTGAGAGGGGACCGCCTCCAAATCAATGTGTTACTAAGGAATAAGTTATTGAGACGACACTTTCTCACGCGTTCCCGCCCCCTGCACAGGGGGCGGGACAGGGTGGGGGGTAGGGTAAACAACATTCTTACCTAAGGCGTCAGAAACAAGAGGTGTTTCCTTGCGTTCTGACTCCTTAGTCGCGTGCTCCGTCTTGCAAAACACGACTCGCTGGGGTAGCGTTGGCGCTCTTGTGGAACGGATACCGTCCATAATTGGCTAGGGGTGCTCCCACCGCGGAGCTGAGATACACCCTTCGAACCTGATCCGGTTGATGACCGGCGTAGGGAAGCCGCTCGCATCGCCAGCCGCACTTCCCACGCCCATATCACCCCAACCATGAGGAACGCTGATATGAGCGCCATCCCAGAAGATTTCATTCGCAAGACAGCGCGGTTGTCCGAGGAAGTGACGCGGCCTTTTACTCAGTCGAAGAAAATCTATGTCCAGGGTGCACGTGCCGACGTGCGGGTGGGCATGCGCGAGATCCAACAAGCGCCTACCCATGGCGTGCAAGGCGTGGAAGAGAATCCGGCTATCCCCGTTTATGACACGTCGGGGCCGTACACTGATCCGAACGCGAAAATCGATTTGCTACAAGGGCTGCCGGCGCTGCGCCTGCCGTGGATACTGGAGCGTCAGGACAGCGAAGAGCTACGTGACTTCAGCTCTGAGTACGGTCGTGAGCGTAAGCATGATCCGGCGCTGGCGCATCTGCGCTTCGAGCACATCCGCAAGCCGCGCCGCGCCCAGGCCGGCAAGAACGTGACGCAGATGCATTATGCGCGGCGGGGGATCATTACGCCCGAGATGGAATATGTGGCTCTCCGCGAGAACGTCAAGCTGGAGCAACTGCGTAGTGATCCAGGTTACGCACGCCTGCTCACCCAGCATCGCGGCATGAGTTGGGGCGCCCATATCCCCGAGGCGATCACCTCAGAATTCGTGCGTGCCGAAGTGGCGGCGGGGCGCGCCATCATTCCCGCCAACATCAATCATCCCGAGTTGGAACCGATGATCATCGGGCGCAATTTCCGCGTCAAGATCAACACCAACATCGGCAACTCCGCGGTGTCCTCGTCGATAGAGGAAGAAGTGGAGAAGATGGCGTGGTCGGCGCGTTGGGGTGGCGATACGCTGATGGATTTGTCCACCGGCAAGCATATTCATGAAACGCGCGAGTGGATTTTGCGCAACGCGCCCATGCCCATTGGCACCGTGCCGATCTATCAGGCACTGGAAAAAGTGGAAGGCAAGGCCGAGGAACTCACCTGGGATATCTATCGGGACACGCTTGTCGAACAATGCGAGCAAGGCGTGGATTACTTCACCATCCATGCCGGCGTGTTGTTGCGTTACGTGCCGCTGACGGCGCGGCGCATGACCGGGATTGTCTCCCGCGGCGGTTCCATCCTCGCCAAGTGGTGCCTGGCCCATCACAAGGAAAATTTCCTCTACACGAACTTCGAGGAAATCTGCGCAATCATGCAGGCCTATGACGTGTCTTTCAGCTTGGGCGACGGCCTGCGGCCTGGCTCGATTTATGACGCCAACGACGAGGCGCAATTCGCTGAATTGCGCACCCTGGGCGAACTGACCCAGGTTGCTTGGCGGCATGACGTGCAAGTAATGATAGAAGGTCCCGGTCATGTGCCGTTGCATATGATCAAGGAAAACATGGATAAGGAACTGGCCGAGTGTTACGAGGCGCCGTTTTACACCCTCGGGCCGCTAACCACCGACATCGCACCCGGTTACGATCACATCACCTCGGGCATCGGTGCCGCCAACATCGGCTGGTACGGTACGGCGATGCTATGCTACGTGACGCCCAAGGAACATCTCGGTTTGCCCAACAAGCAGGACGTGCGCGACGGCATCATCACCTATAAGTTGGCCGCTCACGCTGCCGACTTGGCCAAGGGCTTTCCCGGCGCGCAATTGCGCGACAATGCGGTGTCGAAAGCGCGTTTCGAGTTCCGTTGGGAGGATCAATTCAATCTCAGTCTCGATCCCGACAAGGCGCGTGAATTCCACGACGAAACCATGCCCAAGGAAGCGCATAAGGTCGCGCATTTTTGTTCCATGTGCGGCCCCAATTTTTGCTCCATGAAGATCACCCAGGATGTGCGCGACTACGCCGCCAGTCTCGGTATGAGCGAGGAGGAAGCCTTGGATAAGGGGATGCAAGAGAAAGCGGTGGAGTTCAAGCGCCAGGGTGCGGAAATCTACAAGAATGCGTAAGTCCCCGCCGGC
>CALZJG010000023.1 GCA_945787555.1 uncultured Chromatiaceae bacterium
CAACTCGGTGCTGACGCTGGGTAATGAGACCGACTTAGCGACGCTGAACATTGGCTGGAGCCAGAACACCAACACCGGCGGGGGTGCCAACGGTGCGGCCAGCGGAGTGCTTGATGCGCTGATGGGTGAGTTCACAGCCTTCCTCAGTACGCTCAGTATCGGTCAGGCGGCTAATGCCGGCAGCGCTAACGGTGAGTTTGTTGTCGGGAGTGGCACAACTGTTAATGTTTCCACAGCAAATCTGGGCATCGGTTCAAATGCCACTGGTACCCTCACTTTCGTCGATAATTTCACCGGCACCTTCGATTCCGCCGCCGTCAACTTCTCCCGCGGCCTGTTCGACTTCGGCAACAACACATTGACCATTGACACTGCCGGGAACATCTCTGTTACCACCTTCAATTTCAATGGAGGTGTATTGACGGGCGACATCATCGATCTCGACGCCACGACTGGCACCTTCAACTACTCCGGCGGCCGCCTGGTCGTCAATACCTTCAACGGTGACCTGACCCAAAACGGCGGGACGCTTGCTCCGGGTGATTTGAACCTTGCGTCCAGCACCACGGTGAATGGGGATTACAATCTCGCTCCCGTTGGCGCCGTCGCGATCGACCTCCTAGGTCTCGCGGCTGGCGCCGAATTCGATCAACTCGTAATCAACGGCAACGTCGACTTGAGCACCGGTGCCGGCACCAACGGCGGACTATTGGACTTGACTCTCGGCTTCGCGCCGGGAGCAGGCGACTCCTTCATCATTCTCGATAACGACGGCAGTGATGTGATTCAGGGTGACTTCCGTGATTTGCCTAATGGAAGTTCGTTCGACGAGGTGTTTGGTGATGATGTGTTTACCTTCGCCATCGACTATGAGGGGGGTGATGGTAATGATGTGGCTCTCACTGTCGCGGGGGTCAACCCACTGGTTGCGCCACTGCAATTGGCGAGTGTGGAGAATGACGGTGGAGACGCCGGAGGTGTGCCACTGGCCGATCCGGTTGATGTAGAGCTGTTGCCGTTGATCGGGGTGGCGGTGGAAGATGCTAATGCGGGGAGTTTGGTGGGGTAGTTTTAATCTCGCGTCGGATTGAATTCGGGTTTTGTGATTTCGCAGTGACAAGAAGGTGCCTTAAGAAAGCCTCATTTTGAGGTTGTGTGCGATAGTCTGTCACCCCCTCCACCGAGCGGAAAGAGCACAGCGAGGGGTGCTGCTGAGCAGATGAGGATTGTGGGGTGTGCGCTGAGATGACGGCTAGCACATGGCCTTTGCTCCCTCACCCCAACCCTCTCCCGCCTGCGGGAGAGGGGGGTAAGAAGACATTGCGGATATAGGCATCAAGCGCATGCTATATAGGTAATGCGCCTTTTGCTAGGAAGCAGGGAGGGCTTCATGCCGGCGGTCAAGCAACCACTCAACGCCAAGACGGAGCTGGATAAGGCGCTTGCCGCATCGCGCGGTGCTTTCAGCGCGGTGGGGGTGTTCAGTTTTTTCATCAACGCTTTGATGCTGACCGTGCCGCTGTACATGCTGCATATCTACGATCGCGTGCTCACTTCGCGCAGTGAGAGTACCTTGGTGATGCTGACCCTCCTCGCCGTCGGACTGTTGTTGACTTATGGTTTGTTGGAAATGGTGCGGGCCAGGGTGTTGGTGCGCGTGGGGGCTAGGCTAGACCATAGGCTCAATCGTCCTCTGTTGGCGGCCATGTTGCAGCAGCGCTTGCGAGGGCAGCCGACTAGTCAAACACAGGCATTGCGTGACATGGATGCCGTGCGCACATTTTTGACGGGACCGGGGCTGTTGGCGTTCTTCGATACGCCTTGGACGCCGTTTTTCATCGCCGTCATCTTCTTGTTCCATCCCATGCTGGGGTTTTTGGCTTTGGCGGGGGGCATCATTCTATTGGTGCTGGCGATCACCAACGAATGGGTGACACGCAAACCGCTCCGGGAGGCGTCGGCCAATTCGCTCAATGCCAATGGTTTTGTCGAAGCCAGTATGCGTAATGCCGAGGCGATACAGGCGATGGGCATGCTGCCGGGCTTGCAGCAGCGTTGGTTGGATGGCCATCAGGCAGCGCTCGCGCAGCAGGCGGTGGCCAGCGACCGTGCAGGAGGTATCACCGCCACCGCCAAGGTCATCCGCCAAATACTGCAAGTGGCGATGCTGGGGTTAGGGGCGTATCTGGCGATACAGCAGATCATCACCCCGGGGGTGATGATTGCCGCATCCATCATCATGGGGCGCGCACTGGCGCCGATCGAGATGTCGATCAACACCTGGCGCGGCTTCATCTCGTCAAGAACCGCCTATGCCCGCGTCAAGGATCTGTTGACGCACACTGCGCCGACGCGTCTGCCGATGAAATTGCCGGCACCGCTAGGCGCGATCAGCGTCGAGGGCTTGGTGGCGGCGCCCCCGGGCGTACAGAAACCGGTGATACAGGGGATCAGCTTCGCACTACCCAAGGGGGAAGTCTTGGGCATCATCGGCCCCAGCGCCGCCGGCAAATCGACCTTGGCGCGCTTATTGGTGGGCGTGTGGTCGCCGCTGGCGGGGCATGTGCGGCTGGATGGCGCCGATGTGTACCAGTGGGATGCCGAGGAACTCGGACCGCATATCGGCTATCTGCCGCAAGACGTGGAGCTGTTCGATGGCACGGTGAGCGATAACATCGCGCGCTTCTACACCCCTGACCACGAGCGCATCGTCGCTGCGGCGCGACAGGCCGGCGTGCATGACATGATACTGCGGCTGCCCGACGGCTACGATACGGTCATCGGCGAAGGGGGCGGTGTGCTGTCCGGGGGACAGCGGCAACGCATCGCACTGGCCCGCGCACTCTATGGCGAGCCGGCACTGATCGTGCTCGACGAACCCAACTCCAATCTCGATGGTGAGGGCGAAGAGGCGTTGCGCGCCGCCATTGCGGAATTGAAGCAGCAAGGAAAGACCGTGGTCATCATCGCTCACCGTCCCTCGATCATCAGCATCGTCGACAAGATTCTGGTGCTCCAACAAGGCAGGGTGGCGATGTTCGGCGCGCCGGCGGAAGTTTTACCCCAGGTCGCAAACTTATCTGCCAGCAAAGCGCAGGCAGGAAATCACTGACTAGAGTGTGGCGTGACGAGGTGATGTGATGGATTCAAGCCAACCGAATGACAGCCATACTCAGCAACGGCCGGTGTTGCCGCTCAATCCGCGTCCGGCCATCCTGCTCGGGCTGGTGGCGATAGGGTTGGTGTTCGGTGGCTTGGGTACCTGGGCGGCGCTCGCTCCCATCGCGAGCGCGGTCATTGCGCCTGGCGTGGTGAAAGTCGATGGAGATCGAAAGAAGATCCAGCATCTCGAGGGCGGGATCATCAAGGCGCTGTTGGTGCGTGATGGGGGTGTCGTCGATGCGGGTGATGTTCTCATCCGCCTGGATGAAAATCAGCTAGGGGCATCGCTGGCGATACTTCAGGGCGAATACGCTGCGGCGCTGGCACTCGAGGCCCGCTTGCTGGCCGAGCGTGATGACCTCGATGAGATCGTTTTTTCAGCGGACATCCAGCACAGGACAGGGGGCGCCAGGCTCGCTGAGATTATCGCGGATCAGGAGAGCCTGTTTAAAGCGCGTAGGAGTGCATTGCAAGGTGAAACGTCGATTCTAAATACACGCATTACTCAGCTCGAGCAAAATATCGAAGGATTGCATGCCCAGCAAATGGCCAAGGAGCGCCAGGTTGCTTTGATCGCGGATGAGATACAAGGGCTAGACACGCTGCTGAAAAAGGGCTTTACGGACCGCTCACGTTTGATGGCTCTGGAGCGTCAATCAGCGGATCTAGAAGGCGAGCGCGGTGAACATATTTCGGATATCGCCCGCGCTAGGACCAGCATCGCTGAAACGGAACTGCAAATCATCCAGCTCCAGCGCAATTTTCAGGAAGAGCTCATCGATGAACTTCGCGCCGTGCGCTCCAAGCGGGCGGATATCGAAGAGCGGCTAGGTGCTGCTCAGCATGTGCTCGACCATGTCGAAGTACGGGCGCCCGTCAGTGGCGTCGTCGTCGGCATGACGGTGCATACCGTGGGCGGTGTCATCAAGCCGGGCGAGACGATCCTGGAGATCGTGCCCCGTGATGACAGGCTGATCGTCGAAGCGCAGATACAGCCTATCGATGTCGACAATATTGCCGTGGGGCAGAAGGCAGATATTCGTCTGACCGCGTTCAAGCAATGGACTACGCCGATATTGCTAGGTGATGTCACTTATGTTTCCGCCGATCGGATGATGGACCCACATAGCGGGCAAGCGTTTTACTTGAGCCGCATCGGAGTTCCCGATGTGGAGGTGGAGAAGCATGAGAAGCGGGTCGAGCTGTATCCTGGGATGCCGGCGGAAGTGATGATCAAGACCGGCGAACGCACTGCGTTGCAGTATCTTGCTCAGCCTCTCTTGGACAGTATGGGGCGGGCCTGGCGCGAAGAGTGAGCAGGCAAGTTCGCTGGCGGCTTAAGCTGGGATTTAAAGCAGTGAGTGGTAGCACAAGCTCATCAACGCCTATCAACTTGGTATGTTGATCACGTGTTTTGAAGAATGAACAGCGGAGCTTGAATCTGCGCTGAATTCCTTTGAGAATCAGAGGGATTCGCCCCTGAATGCACTCCACATCAGCACTGTACAGTTGTAAAGCATTGTCATAGATTGCGCGCCTGCTCTGGCACTTGATTCGTTATTGGGCTAAACAGAGGTACAGCGGTCGCGGGGGGCGTGGCCGCGCTCAAGGAAATCTAAGGAGATGAATATGGGACTTTTCGACGCAATCACTAACGTAGTTAAAGGACAAGCATCTGGAGCGGACGGCCAAAACGGGCTGCTCGATGGCATCATGAGCATGGTGGGACAGCAATCGGGTGGGCTAGGCGGTCTGTTGCAACAATTCAACGACAAAGGCTTGGGTGATGTCGTTTCCTCATGGGTCGGCAGCGGCCAAAATCAAGAGATATCCGCCTCGCAGATACAAGAAGCATTGGGCAGCGAGCAGATTCAAGAACTCGCCGGTAAGCTGGGCTTATCGTCCGAGCAAGCCGCTGGCGGGGTCGCGCAAGCGCTGCCACAAATCATCGACAAGCTTACGCCCGACGGTAATTTGCCGGCCGATGACTTGTTGCAACAAGGCCTTAGCCTGTTGAAGGGGAAATTTTTCAGCTGATGAGGCAGAAGAAAAAATAACTGGGCCTAATGACCGCCCCAATTTGGGGCGGTCTGAAGTGCGTTGCGAACCGTGGCGCCATACTCATTACTGCTGCGACGTCCTAGGGTGATTCCAAGGGGAGCTCACCCTGTGCTTTTGATCATCTTAGTCGGATGACTATAGCTCATGAAGGCATAGCCTTAGCAAGAGGTCACCTTGCAACAAGATAGTAACGAGGAAAGCAGTCCCTTCGCCCCGCTCAGGCGTCCCTAGAATTAGCGCAAGCACAAGAATCACAAATACCACCCATCTGCTTTCACCCAAGGGGCGCTTCCGGCGCGTCGATTATCTGTGTAGTGGTCTACCGTTTCCGGACACTTCGTTAAGCGTTTTTTCGTAATCCATCGGTGACCGGCGACGGTTGACCGCTAAATGACAAGAATTCACAATTATTTCCCGCAATAGCTAAGCACTACGGCCTAGAGTGTGCCATTGTTAAAAAAAGCGAACAATTTAGGATACCTCTACTTCTTCGTTTAAGAAGCATTTGTTGCAAATGGAGTCAGCTGCATGAATGCCAATGTTATTACTAGTCAAGTGGAAGCGCGTCGTAAACTCATCGTCGTGCAACCTGGCGGCGGCACACAATTCTTTTCACAATGTGTGGTCGAGAATTGGGAGATAGACATTGCACGAAGCTTAGAGCCGCTTCGGGACTGTGTGATGGCAGGGGACTACCGGGTCGGTATCGCGGTGTTGTGCGGGGGCGAGCTTGAGAGTTGGCGCGCGCATTGTCAGGACGCGCTAGGCGCCGCGAATTCCATGCAGTGGATCGCGCTACTCGAACCGCATACGCTCAATGATCAGGGTGTCGCTGAATTCATAGCGGGTTGTTTCTATGACTTCCATACTTTACCCGTAGACACCAAACGTTTGATGGTGACGCTGGGGCGTGCCTATGGCATGGCAGAGCTAATGCGAGGACTGTCCTCTAAGCGCGCAGCAAGCGCCAGTGAATTCGAATTAATTGGCGACAGCGCCGCGATGAACACCGTTCGGCGGACAATCGACAAGATCTCTGCCGTAGACGCCCCGGTTCTGATCAATGGAGAGAGCGGCACGGGAAAAGAAAAAGTCGCTCAAGCTATTCATCAACACTCCTCGCGCAAGGATGGACCTTTTGTCACGATAGACTGTGCGGCGCTTCCCTCATCGCTCATTCAATCTGAGTTGTTCGGCCATGAGAAAGGCGCCTATACAGGTGCGCACCAACGCAGAATAGGGCGAATAGAAGCGGCGAGTGGTGGCACGCTATTTCTCGACGAGATCGGTGATTTATCACTGGACGTTCAGGCAACTCTTCTGAGATTTCTTCAAGAGAAGACCATAGAAAGACTCGGCGGATTGAGTTCGATTCATGTCGATACCCGTGTGATTGCCGCCACTCATATTGACCTCAAGCGTGCCGTTGCGGAGGGACAGTTTCGGGAAGATCTTTTTCATCGCTTGAATGTGTTACACATAGAAATGCCCAGCCTTAGGGACCGAAATGGAGACGTCGAACGCTTGGCTTCGTATTTCTTTAAGCAATATGGGATGGAGAAAAGCAAGGCGCTGATGGGTTTCAGTCGGGAATCATTGCAAGTCATGAATGCCTATAGCTGGCCGGGCAATATCCGCGAACTGATGAACCGGGTACGCCGCGCCATGGTGATGGCGGAAGGCCGGTTGATAGTATCCGCTGATCTGGGATTGGACCGCCGCGAAGTGCAGCGCACAGCCGCGTCACTGGAGGAGATAAGAGCCAAGGCGGAAAAGCACGCCATACTCTCCGCCTTGCACAATGCGCAACAAAACGCGTCGAGGGCGGCTAAGAAATTGGGGGTCTCGCGCGTGACGCTCTATCGATTGATGGAGAAACACGACATATACCGGTTTCTCGGCGACTCTGTGAATACGCACTAGCCCTGTCGAGTTCTTTCATCTTGCGGTGAGGCTTGATGGCTCCCGGAGATAAGTCCAGAGCGTCTTCGCGTTCTGTAGCCTCGTTGACTACTGTGTATGCCTTTCGTATGTGGCACAACGCACCGAGTTCCAACCCAGGGAAGCTCTGATTAATTCACTGAAGCGGCGTCTGCGGTGTTGCGGTCGGGCTCAAAATGCTCATTTACGCCCATATAAACGGCGCTTTTTCGCTCGCCCGCGCCTTGCATCCATCCCCTTGGTCGAATAAATCAGAGCTTCCCTAAATCCAAGGTGAAATAGCGCTCGCAAAGAACAGTCTTGAGCGCCATCTGATCGCTAGTGTTGTGTTGGCAACACCAATATTCAATGCGGCTCGCCAGGAACTACGCTAAACAGTGGCGGAAATGTCTTGGGCGGCGCTGATTATTTGTCATTTCGAGCGTAGCGAGAAATCTACAACCCTCAGACCGTGCGCAGCATCAACATCTTAAGATTTCTCCCTTGCGATCGAAATGACACATCAGGAAATTATTCAGGGCTTCCCTTGTTATTAGAGTCGTGAGTAACCTCACGGAGACAGCGACAGTCAGAATAACCTCTAACGATTGGGCGACGTCGATGTAACCGTTTTTCCGCAACACGCCACACGCACGTTTCTTCCGCACGCGCTGAACTGACTTCGGATCTCGCCCTTCACTAGTGGCGAGTTGCTGACATCTATTGTCTAAGTCACGTTCAAATCGGGCGAGCGATTATCCAAAGAAAACTGCGCACGTTCGCCTGCAAGAGGTCGGCAGACACAAGCCGGCGGTCGCTCAGTTTCGCGATTCACTTCAAAAAGATGGTTCCAGTTTCCGAGTTTGTCGAGAAAGCTTACGGGCGCATAATGGACTAACTTAAATATAATCAATAATTTAAGCATTGTCTCATGATCAATGTGTTTCATATATGAAACAGTCGGACCCCTCGCCACGATGGCGTTCTACAAAAATGGCATAAACAACAGTAGCTAACAAACTTGGCATGAAATCCGCGTTAGCCGGGAGGCCGCCTACCTGATGAGCTGTGAAGTGGGTCACCACGGATCGGACAGGGCGCAGAAGTTTTTTACGAGTGGCGCCGCAGCGGATTGGTGGCGCCGGCCGGTTCATAAGCTCGCCGCTTGATGCGCTGAAGGGTTTGAACCGAGCCAAGTAAATACGCGTTGCAGTCAAACGTTAAAGCAAGACAAGGGAGTGTGAAGGATGGCGCCGTGAAGCCTTCAGTGGGAAAAAACGTCCTTCATCGACGGTGTGTCGATGCGCGCGCGGCTTCCCTAGGCCCTGCTCGTTTGTCGATGGCCCATGCGAACTTGGGCCGCGTAACGATTAACAGATCAACAGGGATCACACTCACCAGCGTCCTTATCATTTCCTTCGTGTTGTGCTTCGTTGCCCTCGCCGTGTGGGTGAACTTCTTTTTTATAGCCGACCATGAGTCCGTTGTTGCGGTATCGCCAGCATCCGAGCAACGCAGTGATCTTGATCAACAACCCGCGGGGCTGATGGGTTTCGCGCGTGGCGATGCACCCGGACAAACAGTATCAAGGGCGACCACCCCATCCCGTGCCACTGGCGACAGGCCGTCCGACGCAGCCGACACGGCGAGTCATGCGCAGGCAGCCACCGGGCCCCTAGTGCAAGATCAAGATGAAGAACCGGACATCGGGTCGAGCGCTCTGTCCATGTTGGCAAGTTTCTTCGGCGCGGCAGACGAACCGCGACACGCCGGCGCCGACCGGACTGGATCGGCCGCAGATGAACAGCGCGCCGAGTGGGTTGACGACCTCTATGTCCAGCTCAATTCCCTGGAACCCCCGGCAGTCGGTGCTGCGAACACAACGCCGGTGATCTCCGGTCGGGTGCTGACCCGGTCCGGCCGGCCAGTATCGGGTGTCGGGGTAAGCGCACAGCTGCGGCAGTACTTCAACACCGGTGACAGCAACGCGCGCAGTCAGGAGAAAACAGAGCAACGGACTACAACCAACAGCGACGGGTTCTATGCCTTCCGCGACCTGCCCGAGGGCATCTACCTGATCGGCACCCAGGCTTCGGGCAGCTATGCCCCGGCCCGCATCGAGGTGCGCACGGGCGTGAAGTACGCCGACCTGGTGCTGGAATCGCAGCGGACCATGCAGGTCAAGGGCATCGTTACCGACACCATGGGCATGGAACTGGGCGCGGTACGCATCATGCCGCTGGTCAAGGGTATACCGCGCGGGGCGGTCAGTGATGCAAACGGTGGGTTTGAGTTTGCGGTCGCCCTGCAAGGCGAAACCCGCAGTTTCCCGGTGCGCTTTCAGTTGGAAGGCTACCGGGAGCAGCGTTACCAGGTGTCAGACGCTGACTGGGCCGAGGATGGTAGCTTGGCACTCGCGGTGGCCATGGAGCCAGTCTATGAATTTAGCACAGTATCCGGCAGCCTCAAGGACACCGCCGGTGTCCAAGTCGCCGGCGAGACGGTGCGCCTGTATTCCCCCAGCCTGAAGCGCAACTACCGCGCCGTGAGCGATGCGGGCGGCGAGTTCCTGTTTTCCGAAGTGGAGGTTGTCGATGACTACCAGCTTTGGATCCGCCCCACGGGTCCCTACCGCGACTTCACCGAACAGAACCTGGCACTCAGCCACGGCAGCCTACGCCGTGATATCACGCTGGCATCCCTGAATCGTGGCTACCGCCTGAGTGGCCGGATCCTAGACCAGGACGGAAAACCCGTACCCGATTTTACCCTGGCGCTGCGCAGCAAGGCCGCCAGCGGCCAGACAGTGCCGGTGATCAGTAATGAGTATGGGGAATTCGTGGTCGAGAATGCGCCGGAAGGCGATCTGGTCTTCGAGTCCCGCACCATGCCGTATTACACCCTCTCCGGTGTGCGTCTGTCCGGAGACGAAAAAGAACACCACGTCGACCTGGTCGTGAGCCGCGGCCAGCACAAACTGCTCGGTAAGGTAATCAGCACAGACGGCAATCCCGTTGCAACCCCAAAGGTCTTTATCACCTCGACGCAAGTGATCGATGGCATACGCAGCCAGGCTAGCAGCAGCACCGCGGCCGATGCCAACGGTCGCTTCCTGTTCACCGATCTGGGCGCCGGGCAACACACCGTCACGGTCAATGCACCCGGCTACGAAGGCGTGCGGTTAAAACCCGTGGTGGGAATGCAGCATGAGCTAGTCGTGCGGCTTGAGAAGAATTCAATTTGATCAACGTCAGTCATTGATGGATTGACTGAACAGAATGCGGAAACAGTGACATGACACATCGAAAAGACAACGCCAGGCATTCAACAACCAACTTGGCCGCGATGAAAGACAGCGATAACAACGGGGATGGCATGATGGAGATACCTAGAAATAAAACGTCAAAGGCGCGGCGGTTCCTGCGTGGACTGGCGGTCATTCTGCTTGGCGGCATGGCGTTGGGTGGCGCGCAGCTGGCATTTGCGGCTGCTCCCGACATCGAGCTTTGGCACAACCTTCCAACAGCAAGTTGGAGTGGTGGCACCACCGTCCAGCAGTCGAACTCGCGTTATGCAGAGGACGACTCCATTCCCGCCCAGTTCACTATCGCAACGGGCAATCCGGCACCGCTCCTTCGAGAAGGCGAAACCCACACGATCCGACTGAAGTGGGACGCCACTGCCTCCCCCGACACAGCTAAAAAGTTCATCGACTACCTCACGACATACGATGCCAGCGAGTCGGGCGTCACCGCCTTTGACAATCTTACGTGTTTCTTGACGGATAGTTCAGTCGCAATCCCCACGGAGACCGATTCGGCAATCGCAACCATCCAGGATCCGGGCACGTTCCTCCTGTGCAATATCGTTCCGGGCAGTGTGATGTTCACGCCCGACGTGTACGTGCTCGAGGCTCCCTCGGGTGGCAAGGTCGTCAAACACCTTGACGTCCAGTTCACGGTGGCCGATGACGGAGATGGCATTTCCAACGAAAACGTCGACGTCGGCATTGCGTACGGCGTCCACCTGGCTTCGGAGGTCGATTGGGGCGTGGGGAATGGTGCCGGCACTTTCCCGGGAGCCTCGCCTCAGGTGAAGATCAACCTCGACAACGCGACGAGCGACGAGAACATCAATATCAACCCGAACGCGATTCTCCCAAGGCCGCGGATCGATAACATCACGAAGGACGCCATACCGAACGATCTTCAGGATTTCGGCTTCACTGGCGACCTGGGTGCATTCACCCTTGACGACGACTTGGGAGTTGCTGGAGCGGATGACACTTTCCTCAATTCGACCAGCTTCTTGGGTCTCGATCCGGACGTCTCTTATACGGTGAACGAGTCCGATGCCCTTGGCTGGGACTTGACAAATATCACGTGCACAGCAACGAGCATCCAAGCCGGCAGCTCGCTCACGATATCGACTGATCCGTCGAATCCTCCAGCGGTGGTCGAAACTGCCACTGGCGTCACGATTACGGCCGACTTGGATCAGCAGGTCGCGTGCACGTTCACCAACACTGAAGCAACAGGTGCGCCCGCTATCAGCATCGTCAAGACGGTTCATATCCAGACTGACGGTAAGAATTGGAACGACACCGACAGCAACGGTTTCCCGGATGCGGGCGAGACGATTGACTACGACTTTTTAGTGACCAACACCGGCAACGTGGCTCTAACCAGTGTTTCGGTGAACGATCCGCTCATCACTGGGCCGCCAAACAACGGCACCATCACCTGTGTCCCGGACAGTCTGGCACCGGGTGCCGACACGACCTGCACGGGCACGTACACCATCACCCAAGACGACATAGACGCTGGTCAGGTGGGGAACACCGCGACTGCGTCGGGTCAGTGCACGACGGGGTGTCCGGTGAGTTCGGAACCGGAAAGCGAATTGGTTTTGCTGGATAAGTACCCGGTTGCGGTGGACGACACCATTGCGGCGATCGAGGACACGCAGGCCAGCGGCAATGTGCTCAGCGACAATGGCAACGGTGCTGATGACCTGGGTGACGAGCCGACCACGGTGACCGACTTCGACGCGCTGAGCGTCAACGGTGGCACGGTGAACGTCAATGGCGATGGCACCTTCACCTATGACCCGGCGCCCGACTACTGCGGCACCGACACCTTCGACTACACCATTACCGACGACGACGGGGACTTCTCGACGGCGACGGTGACCATTAATGTAGCCTGCGTCAACGACACGCCGACGGCGACCGGCGAAACCGCCCCGGCGGTTGATGAGGACAGTGCCCAGGCCAACTACGTCGTGCTGGGTAACGACGACTTCGGTGGCGACGGGCCGAGTACCGGCACGATCACCATTGGTACGGTCGTGGGTGGCACGGCGACGGTGAATGACGGCGGCACGCCGACCGATCCGACCGACGACACGATCGACTTCACGCCGGCTGAGAACTTCAACGGCACCGCCACGGTGGACTACACGATCGAGGACAGCAATGGCGACACCGCCAACGCGACCCTGACGATCCCGGTCACTTCGGTGAACGATCCGCCAGTGGCCGTGGACGACGCCGATACCACGGATGAAGACACCCCGGTGACCACCACCGTGGTGACGAACGACACCGATGTCGACGGCACGATCGACCCGACCACGGTCGCCATCGTCACGCAGCCGACCAACGGCACGCTGGTCAACAACGGTG
>CALZJG010000024.1 GCA_945787555.1 uncultured Chromatiaceae bacterium
GCGGTTCTCTGCAATAGCATCTGACTAGTCGACATCTATCGGGCCACGTCGACCAGACGAGACCGCGTCATGGTGGGGTCTTCTCAAACGGCTTGAGCTGTTCACGCAGCATTTGTACCGAGGGCAGCGGCGCTTGGTTGATGGCGCGTTGCACGAAGCTGGCATTGTCCAGTTGTCGCAGCGCCTCGCTCACCTGACCCGCCGCACTCTCGAACACCGCCAAATTGATCCGAACATTGGCATCGGTGGGTGCCAGCCCCACCGCGCGCATGAGATGGGCACGCGTCACAGCACTATCAACACCTTGCTCTATGGTCACCACTGCCAGTACCGTAGCCACGCCGGCATCATAGGGGTTGAGACGTGCGGCTTCTTCGGCGTGGTCGCGCGCCTGCGTCAGCCAGCGCGACGACTGCGCACTGTCCGCCTCCGCCAAGCGTAAATAGGCCCGCGCCAGATACAGCCGTGCCTGCGCCAAAGCCGCGCGATCCTGTTTCTCGTCCACCGTGTCGACGTAAGCACGGAAATCATCGATGCTGCTGCGCAACCAACGCCGCGCCTGCTCACCCTCGCGTGCCGCGCCCTTGTAGTAACGCGCCAAACCGGAAAGAAAGTGAGCCAGCGTGGTGACGTCGTTCTCCAGCGTATTGAAGTCCACGCGCATTTGCGCCACCGGCGCGTCGATGACGCCCTTGACTTCCACCGGCGCGCCGCCCTCCCCCATGTTGGCCAAATGGCGCAGATCGGCGCTCACCCCCGGCGGCGGCTCCAACAACATCAGGCGAGCGCTGATCAAAGGAGTGCCGCTGCGCTCAACCAGTATGCGCCCCCACAACACCATTTGCGCTTGTTGCTGTTTGGCGATTTGTTCGGCCTTGGCGCGGTAGTTGTCGATCTTCTGCCCGGGCGGGGTGACAAAGGTGATGATGGCGCCGCCGTGCAGGTCGTGAATCTTGGCCAGGAACTGATCGTGCAGTTGCTTGGCGCGTTGCTTGCCGCGTTCGTCGCCGCCCACCGACTCGAATTCGAAGGTCACCAGCTTGACCTCGGCATGCGGGAATATCACCTGCTGCTGGCGTTCGAAATATCGCGGATCTTCCACCACCTCGATGACCATGCCGGCGCGTGCAGTGGCCACCATCAAGCCCAAGACCAACCACACTACCCAACGTGCGATGCTCATGGCGCCACTCCCGCTTCCTTCAAGGCGGTCTGAATAAGGGCATCGACTTTAGCACTGTAGAGATTGCGGCTGAGTATGGGGTCGTCACGGCGGTTGTTGACCAGTTCGCGCGCTTGATTGAGTTGCTGCACGGCTTGCAGGAACAGTGCGCGCCGTTCCTCACCCACGGCCTGCTGCGCCAGGCGGTAGGTATCCAAGGCCATACCCAACGTTACCAATCCCAGCAGGCGGTAATAACCGTCGCCAAACTGATGCTCGCGGCGCGGATCCTGCTCGAAGGAAAAATCCTTGAGTGGAATCACGGTATCCAGTTCCTTGGCCAATTGCGGGGGAATGCCCAGGAACGCCTTGGCGAGGCCGCCTTGTTCATGCACGTTGCCCCACATGATTTGAAAGGCATTGAGCTCGCCTAACACGCGATCGAAATTGTCCTGGCCGATGCCCTCACGCCAAGGACTCTGCGCGGTTTCCACCCGCACCACCCGCGGCTGGCGAAAACTCACCGGCAAGTCCTCCAACAACACCTCCGACATGGCCGCCACCAGCGCTTCCATGCGGCTGAGGTAGCGTGCGCGCTGCGCGGCATCGATATTGGGCGGCAGGGAAAAATCGAACACCAACAACCAATGTTCACCGGCGGGAACACGATGCTGGGCGATGAACTGCTCGCGCTCACGCTCGCTCTCCAACCCCCCGACGCCCTTGAGCACGAAACCACCCAGCGACAAGAAACACAGTGCGCCACCGAACATCAGCAGTGGAGCCGACAAGCCAACTCCACCCCGGCGCTTACGCAGGACATGCACGCCCAGCAACAGCCCCGCGGCGACGAGTAGTAACGCGAGCAAGGGATAGGAATAGTTGCCGTATTCATTGAGCAGCTGCGGCAGCTTGGTGAAGTAATCCCAGACTTGATCCAGGCCGTCCATGTGGACGTCTCCTCGGCGTTCCCTCACAACCAGCCTAAGAAATCCCTATTTCTGTTGCAAGTATTTCGCAGACTCATGGCGGCCTTGTTGCACCGCATTTGACCGCCGCCGCCGCACTACGCGCCACGACAGGGCGGCGGAGAGGCCTAATGCAGCCGGTGCTCACACGCAAAACCCACCCAATTAACGTGAATTCAGTCACTTAGGGTTGCCTGCAGGGGCAGCGGGAACATTGGCACGGTGTTTGTGTCTCTCTTTATCTGTGCGCGGCGTTGTGCTCGGACAATGACTGCCCTGAATAGCAGGAGGCCACCATGAACCAGAAAGTCAATTATTCGGGATTTGTGGATTTACTGATCGACAGAAGCCTTTACCAGGACAACATCCGGAGCGATAATAGGCGGTTAGAACTGGCACGCAAGCGCGGCCGAGCACCTGATGCCGATACCCTCGGGCGGCAAGGCGGGGGTGGCGTTACCCAACGCAGGCTATATGCCTGCCGCACGGAATAGGACCCGCACCCTCGTGTCTCGGTATTCGACCCAGGATCCGTCCCGGGCCAGGACCTGTTCCAGTCCCGGCTCAGGTATCGTCAGGCCGGGCCGATGTTGACAGGCAAGGTCACGGGACGCCGAGCCCACTAGGGCTGGGTAATGAGAGTCACTATTTGCCGGCGAAAAGAGCCGACGACATGCTACGCATGGGAGCTGTTATGCCTAATCTACATCGCGCGCCGCGCCGTCCGGTGCTATTGATCATCCTGGACGGCTTCGGCGTCAACCCGGGCAAGCGCAACAACGCGATCGCCGAGGCCAACACGCCGGCACTGGATGAGCTGTTCGCGCATCATTCACATACGCTATTGCAGGCTTCCGGCCATGCCGTCGGCTTACCCGACGGCCAAATGGGCAATTCCGAAGTCGGGCACCTCACCCTGGGTTGCGGCAGCATCATCCGCCAGGACTTGGTGTGCATCGACGACTCTATCGAAAGCGGCGAATTCTTCACCAATCCCGCCTTGGTCGCGGCGGCCGACGATGCGGCGGCGCGCCAACGGCCGCTGCACTTGCTGGGCCTGGTTTCCGACGGCGGCGTACACAGCCAGCTCGCGCATCTACTGGCACTCATCAAGCTGTGCCAGCAACGCGGCGCACGACCGTTGCTGCACATGATCACCGACGGCCGCGACTCGCCACCGCGTTCGGCCTTGAACTACCTCCCCGCCGTGGAAGCGGCCCTGAAGGAAGCCGGCGGCGCCATCGCCACCGTGACCGGGCGTTACTACGCCATGGATCGCGACCAACGCTGGGAGCGCACCGAACGGGCCTGGCGCGCCGTCAGCCTGGCCAAGGGCCATCGGGCCAGTTCCGCCAAAGCCGCCATAGAAAATGCCTATGCGCGCGACGAGGGCGATGAATTCATCGCCCCGACGATATTGCCCGCTGCCATCCCCCTGCAACCGGGTGACCCTATGGTGTCATTCAATTTCCGCAAGGACCGGCCGCGCCAAATCGTGGCGGCGCTGGGCGGCGAGGATTTCACCATGTTCGATCGCGGTGAGACACCCCGTGCCGCCGTCACTTGTATGATGCGCTACGATCGCAACTTCATTTTCCCCTACGCCTACGAACCGGAGAAGCCGGCCGTCACCCTGGGACAGGTAATCAGCGAGGCCGGTCTGAAGCAGTTCCACTGCGCGGAAACGGAGAAGTACGCGCACGTGACCTATTTCTTCAATGGCGGCCATCACGAACCCTATCCCGGCGAAATACAGCATGTGATTCCCTCGCCGCGTGTGGCTACCTATGACCTGCAACCCGAGATGAGCGCCCCCGAAGTCACCGCCACGGTTGTTGCGGCCATCGAATCGGGTGAGCATGATTTCATCTTGGTAAACTTCGCCAATGGCGACATGGTGGGCCACACCGCCCTGCGACCCGCCGTGATTCAAGCGGTGGAAGCCTTGGATAAGGCGGCAGGGCGCGTCATCACCGCCGCTAGTCAAGCCGGTTATTCGGTCATCCTCACCGCCGACCACGGCAATTGCGAGGAACTGATTGACCCGATCACCGGCGCGCCACACACCCAGCACACCATTTACCCTGTACCCTGTCTGATCATCGACCGCGATAGCTGGCAGCTCTCCACGGCCGGCGGGCTGGCCAACATCGCGCCCACTGTGCTGCAACTGTTAGGCTTGCCCCAGCCTGCGACCATGAGTGCCACCTCACTGCTGGTGCGCACATGCCAGACCAGTACGACGCTCAAACCGATGGAAGGGGCGGCCTAACCCGACAATCTTTTGCTCGGCGGCTGTGCTATCGTGACGGCCTTTCCTGGCCTGCCGAAACTTCGCCGTGCCCAAAGCAAAACCCATGCCCAAGCCCAGCACGGCGCAGCGCCCCGCTCCACGCCGCGCCGATAGCGGCGCGGGCGCACGCCGTGAATTGAAGTATTATGGACTTGCCGCCTGCGAGGCACTGTGGCGGCGGCGGCCCGAGGATGTCATCCGTATTTATCTCGAAGAACGCCTCATCCCGCGTTTCACTCCGCTGTTAAAACGCGCCGCTGCGCAACGCAAGGCTTACCACATCGTCGGCCCCGAGGATTTGGCGCGCCTCACCGAATCGATACACCACCAAGGCATCTGCGTGCTGGCGCGCGAAGCGCCACCCTTGCCCTACCCCGACTTGCTCACGCTGCTGCGCGAGGTCTCCTCGCCCGAGTTGGTGATCTATCTCGACGACGTGGAGAACCCGCACAATCTGGGCGCGATCATGCGCAATGCCGCCCACTTCGGGGTGCGTTTCGTGTTGGGACCGCAAAACCGTCTGCCCAGACTCTCGCCCTCCGCCTGCCGCGTGGCTGAGGGCGGTGCCGAGCATGTCGCGCTCGTGCCTCTCGCCCGACCCGACAAGCAACTACTCGAAATACAACAGCTCGGTTATGCCCTGGTCGCCGGCATGGCGGATAAAGGGGTGTCACTCTATGGCCAAGCACTCCCCGTGCGCAGCGTGCTGATCATGAGCGCGGAAATGGCGGGCATCTCCTCTACACTGCTGAACAGCGCCGACGCGCTGGTGCGTATTCCCGGAAGCGGCGTGGTGAATGGCCTCAATATCGCGGTAGCTTGCGGGGTGATCGTGGGCGAACACTTTCGCCAGCATTGCAGCCCTCCGCGCCGCCGCAAGCGTCCCCGAGTGGCCAAGCCGCGCAAATAGGGCTATATTCCCGAGCGTAGGCATCAGGCATACGGCGGTGATTCCCACACCGTCCCATCCACCCACTATGCAATGCAACTGGAGGCCATCATGTATTTCAAAACCCTAGTCCTCGCCGCGACTCTCACCCTGTTCACCACCGGTGCTGCCCTTGCCAGCGACATGTCCAAGACGGATGCCGCCGCCGCACAAAAAATGGCGAGCATCATCCTGCATCTCAATCATCGCCCAGACGCCGCTGGAAAAGACGCCCTGCGCAACATCGCCAACGACAGCAACGCCTCGCCGCAGACGCGCGCCGTTGCCTCGGCCTTGATCAACATGGATCACAGCGTCAGCGACTCTGATAAGGGCAAACTCCGCGATATCGCCAACGATGACACGGCACCGCAAAACACCCGCGCCATCGCTAGCATTTTGGTGAATCTCACGCACAAAGCCTCCCGCAGCGACAAGTCGCAGCTAGAGGCGATCGCCCGCTGATCACGCGCCGGGGCGTGCAAGCACGCCCCGGCCTACTTCCTGGCCTAGCGCAATAGCGCGCGCTATCATGCGGCCTCGTCAGGCCAGCGTTAGGTGTGTCTTAACTTCGCTTCTAGAACAATTATTCATGAGCAGTCTTGACCCGTCAGCTCTGCAATCGCAGCCGGTCGCCTATATCGCCGGCCCGGACGTCGACGCGCAACAAGCGCGCGCTATCGCCACGCGCATCCACTGCGGCGAGCCGCTGTTGCTGACACGGCGCGGTAGTACCCTGGGATGGATCGCGCCACGCCAAGCGGCAAACCTACCCGTAGCGCAGCAAATCCGCGCGGCTTGGCTAGCTTCGCAACCCATCCTGTTGCCGGATTGCGTGCACGATCAGCTGACCGCGCACGAACGTCATATCCGCCATTCGCTGCGGCTCATGGACGCGGTATTGAACGGTGAGGAACTCACTGAGCTATTGGAAAAGAACCCCTACGCCATGCGCCTCGGCAGCCGCTTCGAGATCCTCGCAAGCAGCGAGGACGAAGGCGATCCGCAGGAAATTGAAACCTTGGAATTTGACGTGTTGGATCACGGCGAAATCATCGCCGAGAACTTGTGGTGCAAGGCCTCATGGTTGTCATTCGAAGATGATGATGACTCGCTGCGTTTTCGCTTTTCCTTCGGCATGGCGAATTACGAAGACGTCGCCGCCGATGTCGAGCGTGAGTTACATGCAGCGGCGCTCGCTGAAGCGGTGTTCCCAGAATCAACCATCATTACGGAATCATCCACCTTGGATACTTTGCTCAAGGCGGCCTTAGAAGTGCCCGCGTTGGCCTATGTGGAACGTATCGTGTATTTCAACGCCCCCAACGGCGGCGCGCAATTCCACCAAGACGTAGAGCGCGGTCATCTCGGCGTGGTGTTTGCGCAAGTGCATGGCCGCACCGGCTGGTTGAGTTTGCCCAAGCAATCCTTGCTCGACGAAATCCAAAGCTTTGTCACCGACGCCAACTGCGCCCCCCTGGAAACACTGTTGCCTGAGAGCGAGTCGCGCCTGCAACTGTTGAAAACCTGCGCCAACCGCAGCGCGCTCTCGGACTGGCTGGATGAGACCGACAACGAACCCTTGGAGCTATTACTCAATCGCTGTCCCGAGTTCGCGCAGCAACTGATCGAGCATGGTCACGCGTTCATATTACAACCCGGCGACGTAATCATGCTGCCGCAACATGACCTGCAGCAGTGCGCCTGGCACACCGTGTTTTGCCTCGATGATTACACCGGCGAGGCGCTGTCCTTCGCCGTGCGTACCGTGTAAACGACTCACACAACTTCAACGCGCCTCGTTCTTTTCCGCGCCGCAGCGTGCACAACGATAGGCTGTGATCAGTTTTCCCGATTTGACGTCGAAGCGGCGCCCCTGCATCACTTCCCATTTGTGAAAACCGCTGCGACACAATCCGCGCTTGTCGTGCTTTTCCGACAACTTGCGTTTCTTGAAGGGCACTACGTCACCCATATGCACTCACCCAGCGTCACACTGACCACGGACACACGACTCCCAAAGAATGTGCCGCGGTACTTTCCGGCAACCCTGTACTAAAACTGACAGTTTAGATCAAGCCTTAAACTCTGCCACTAATTCTTGCATGGCTTCGGAAAGCCGCGCCATCTCTTGGCTGGAACGCGCCAAATGAACACTGTGCTCGGTATTGTCTTCAGTGGATTGACTGATACGGATAATGCTTTTATCAATTTCTGCTGCTACGTTGCTTTGTTCGTCAGACACGTTAGCGATCTGAATATTCTGATGTAGGATCTTGCCGGCCGCTTCAGTAATCTGAAACAGCGCGTCTCCAGCATTAGCTACTTTTTCAACGGCGGCTTCTGAGAGTGCATTAGCAGCGGCAATGATATCCACGGTATGTTTGGCGCTACTTTGCAAACCCTCAATCATCTTTTGGATTTCCCGTGTTGATTCCTGGGTTCTACTGGCCAGTGTACGCACCTCGTCGGCCACAACTGCGAAGCCTCTACCTTGCTCACCGGCACGTGCAGCTTCAATGGCGGCATTGAGGGCTAGTAGGTTGGTCTGTTCAGCGATACCCTGTATGACCTCCAGCACAGTGTCGATGTTTGCTGAATCATGACTTAGTTGTTCAGCTGAGGTCGCCCCTGCTCTAACATTTTCCGCTAAACGATTGATAATGGCGACCGCCTCTACAATCACCGTGTCGCCCTGCTTTGCGGCAAAAGTGGCTTCATTAGCGGCGACGGAAGCGAGTTCGACATTACTGGCCACCTCTGTCACGGTAGCCGCCATCTGGCTAATTGCGCTAACGATTTGATCCGTTTCCGCGCGCTGACGCTCCATACTGCTCTGGCCGTCTTGTGCCACTGTCGCGATATTGGCAGCAGCCGAACCGACTTGAGTTGCATTATCCTTCAGCTGACGAATAACGGACTGGAGCTTTTCCACAAATACATTGAAGTGACCTACCAACTGCCCGATTTCGTCCTGACCATCTGCCTTGAGCCGCAGGGTTAGGTCACCGCCACCGCTGGCGATATCTTTAAGATTTACTGATACGCCGCTGATGCTACGCATTATTCCAGTGGAGACCAGAAGGGCGACAAGAGTGAGCAGAATAACAAGCGTAATTCCGATTAGCCCACCTAGCTTGATGCTGAAATTCGCGGCGTCATTAGCCGTCAGCACAGCGTCATTGAAGGCTACTAACTGCGCATCACGAAACCGCCCAAGGGCCTCAGTAATATTCTTGTATTTCTCTTGCATGTCTGCGACACGAGCCGGCATCTTAGCCCGGTCGAGAGTGCCGTTGATCATTTCCTCAGTCATCTTCTTGGCAAAACTAAAGTAGGACGTTAGCCCCTGTTTGAGCTCTAGCATCACTTCTGCCTGAGCAGGATCGAGATCAGATATTTCATCGAATGCTCCCAGCATGTTAGCAACCACTTCCTCTGCAGTTTCAATCATATCCTCTTCTTCAGTCGCCACTGCCCGCTTCAACAGATTTACGACCGCATCGAGATTCACTAAGCTTTTTTCACTACGCTGCAGCGATGGGAAAACTGCCGTACGCATATGCTCTAAATGCTTGACATTGTCTTTTTCCACAAAATAGCTCACAGAGAAGTAGCCGCTGAAGCCGGCGACGGCGACAGCGGCAATCGCTAACATTTTGTATTTTATTGATAAGGAGCTAAAGAATGTCATGATCAGCTTTCTGATAATGCTCGGCTGCTAGCGTACGCGAAACAACACTTTTACCGAGTCATCAACGATGCCTGCGTCGACATACCCCACAGCATCGAAATGACTGGCCACATAGGCTCGCACCTCAGCATCATTGGCTAGTTCCTTGGGCGGTATTGCCTTGCCAGAGAAGATCATCTCCGACCAATAGGCGTTGTACTTATTGAGCCCTTTGCCCACGACTTTTTCGCTAAACGCCGCCTTCGTCGGACTGGCATCAGTTTGGCCAATGAGCGCTACATAAGTCATACCGGGTATAGTGGTGACCTTCCCCATATAAAGCTTCTTGGAGAGTTTAGCATCGATCTCACTGGCGCCAGATGAGGGATGAGCAATGATGACGACCTCGGACATTACAGGCGTCGTATAAAGCATCACGCTCAACAACATTAGCATGGTTCTACGGATTTTGATTTTCATGACGGCCTCCTAAAATACAAGATCCATAGAAAAGGAAAAGACATCAACAGAGGTATCACCCATAGGGAGTTCCTCTATCAAACCATCGCTCTCGGGATCGTTGGGCTTTATATTTTGCCACTGTGCTTTGAATATGACGCTGGGGTTGTATGTGTAAGCAAGCGCTAAGCTAATTGAATCTTGGTCGAGGGCTCCAGATTGACCTTCAACCGTGGCATAGGTTAGGGAGGGCAGGAAATTTCCAGCTTGGTATCCCAGAGTAGCGTAACTCGACTTCGCGTCGAATTCGGTGCTGTCCTCAACTTCAGTGTCGACATACTCCACCATAGCGAGCACATTGGCGACCTCCAATTTTGCGCCCAAATTAAAGCTCTTGCGGCTCTGATCACTCAGCTCCGTAGGTATGTTCATATCCGTTCGTATGAACCCGGCCTGCAAGGTTGTGGTGTCGCTCCTGGACTCCAGTTTGAGGCCCAACATTTTTCTCTGAGTGGTATCAGAGCTACCGTGCTGTCCAATTAAGGGTTGTACCGTAAATTGCCACTCATCACCTGTGGTATATGCCAAGGAAATCCCATCAAAATTTTCTACGATATGATTAGGCGACTCATCCCCCATCTCCAAGCTATACATCTCCACTGGCGGTCTAATCCACGGATAGGTAACGCCGATGTCGATATTTTCTGTCACTAGGCCCAGCGGGTATTTCTGTCGGCCGAAGCGAACTACCAGGTCATTCGTCGCTTGAAAGGTGGCGAACGCCCAGTCGAGTTCTATCTCACCCTCTTTAACCTTGCTAAACAACTGCCCCGCCACTGACCAATGCTCGTCCAGGCGGGTAGCGTAGTTTAGGCCGGCAAAGCTGTCGCCGAAATCACCTTTATTATCGATAGTCTCTAAGTATGGTGAGCTACTATTACTGACATCAAGTACGGAACGGACAAAGCCATGTAGGGCAACGTCTCCCGCTGTTGCCTGCCCAGCCATCACTGCGCAACCGAGGAGTAGGGGTGGGACTAGGGATCGAATGCATCTCATAGTAGAGTCCTTTCTGCAGTAAGAATTCGTATTCGCTCTGCCATCCATCGGCACATGTCGGGGGAACTTTACCATAGGCTACGATATTTACGCGCCGCCTGCACAGAAGAAAATATTGGTATTGATCTCGATACGTTAAAACTACGTGACAGTCATATGCCTCGCCTCCACACCATGACGCGCGGCTTGGACATCGGCGCGGCCGCCTGGTCGACTCTTCCGGCGCTGCGCGCGTGGTCGAACACGCCCTGGGACGGCGTGGAACTGGACGCCCATCGCCGCTATTGGACGCTGGCCACGCGGCGCGCCCACGCTGAATACATGGTGCGCCGCAGCGACCCTCGATGCCGCTATTATAGCGGCTCTCTATTGGAAAGGCGGGAGTGCTACACGCACATGACTTGGTGGCTGCCCTTTGTCACGCCCGCACCCTTGCGCGCCTGGCGCCTGCCGCAGCGCTATTTTCAACCGCGGGAATTACTCACGCACGCCTGGTCCTTGCTCGCGCCAGGCGGCATGCTATTCATCGTCAACCAAGGTGAGCGGGAATACGCGGCGCAACGCCACTTACTGGAAGGGACGAGGATCAGTGCGACGCCGGTAGGTGAATTGACCAGCGTTTTCTCACCCTATCAGCAACCACGCCAGGCTTGGCTGGTACACAAGCCGTCAACTTGAACATCTCAACCCAGCGGATCCTCGGCGAATTGCCGCTGGATTTCCTCCACCTCGGGCAAGCACTGCATCAGCGCCTGCACACAATCGGGATCAAGCTTAGAACCGCTCAAGGTGCGTAACAAGACCAAAGCTTCCTGATTGCTCCACGCCGGTTTATAGGGACGACGGCTGGTCAGCGCATCGAACACATCGGCTACCGCGACGATGCGCGACTCCAAGGGGATATCATCTCCGCTGCGCCCGTAGGGATAACCGGAACCATCCAAGGCTTCGTGATGTAGTTCGGCGATGTTGCGCAGCATGTCGATGTTCGGAAGTCCGCCCAGGCGAAAATTTTCCAGCATAGTATCGATAAGTTCACGCCCACGCTGAGCGTGGGTTTGCATCAACTCGCGCTCCTGCCCGCTGAGGTCACCGGGCTTGAGTAATACCTCATCAGGGATGCCGATCTTGCCGATGTCGTGCAAAGGCGAGAACGCAAATACATTTTCCACGAATTCATCGCTGAGCTCATACAGGATCGCCAGCTTGCGGGCGATGAGTCTCGCATAGCGTGACATACGATCGAGGTGTGATCCCGTTTCACTGTCACGCAGGTTGGTCATGTCATGCGCGGTCTTCACCGTGGCCAGCAAGGTCTGCATCGAGGAGAGTTCATGGATGATGGTCAGCGAGATCAAATGACCGAAAGGGTCGATTTGCCGCAACACTTCCTCGCTGAAGGCCTCCGGTTCATAGGAATTGAAAAACAAAAAACCAAAGAAGTTGCCGTGACTGTACATCGGCATGGTGTAACTGGCGCGGTAACCCTGTTTAGCGATGCGTTGGGTATGTTCATGCTGCCCCGCATCGAACAGATGCATATCATTGACCACTCGCGGGCGACCGCGCTCGAGGATATCGCACAACGAAGGTGACTCAGACAGCTTGGCTTGGTAATGCTGCAAGGGACTGTCCCCACCGCTACTGGCGACGAAGGTTTTGAGCAGATCCGTGCGGGGGTCATAGATGGCCGCGGCGACGCGGGCGATAGCGGGGAAGCGCGCTTTCAATTCCTCATGCACATAGGCCATTTTCTCCGCCAACCCTATGTTGCCGTCTATGGCCGTCAAACGATCCTCGTGCTCGAAGATCATGCCTCCCCCCTCTGCTCTAGTCTGAAAATGTGGGCGTCCTTGCCCGGTTTCCCGTCCTACGCCACCGGGCTCCTGCTGGTGGCGCTGGGAGAACAATTGCATATTCCGTGCCAGCTCATGCCATGACAGGGAATGCGTTGAATAACAGTCAATTAGCATTCTCTTGCATACCGCAAGGCCGTCGATAACGACATTATCCTGTCATGCGCCACGCCTGGCGCGACAAGTCTACGTCGCCCCAAGACGACCGTCCCACTCCCGGTACAATAGGCTGTCATGGACCTCATCGACACGCATTGCCACCTCGACGTGAGCGACTTCGACGCCGACCGCGCCGAGGTGCTGGCCGCCTGTCGCGCCGCGCAGGTGACGCGCATCGTGGTACCGGGCGTGGACGCCGCCGGCTGGGACGGACTGCTGGCATTGTGCGCACGCGAAGCCGGGCTGTCTCCCGCCCTGGGACTGCATCCCATTTATCTCGACCAGCATCGCCCCAAGCATGTCACCGAACTGGCCGAACGCGTCCAGCAACGCCGCCCGGTCGCCATAGGCGAAATCGGCTTGGATTTTTTTGTCGCCGAGCTGGACCCTGCCCGCCAGCAAAGCCTGTTCGAGGAGCAACTGCGCGTCGCTCAACTAGCGAATTTGCCGGTCATCCTCCATGTGCGTAAAGCCCATGATCAAGTGCTGGCCACACTGCGCCGCTTGCGCGTCGTCGGTGGCATCTGTCACGCCTTCAACGGCAGCCTAGCTCAGGCGCGGCATTATCTCGAGCTGGGTTTCAAACTCGGCTTCGGCGGCATGCTCACATACGAGCGCTCCAACAAACTGCGGCGCTTGGCGCGCGACCTGCCCCTGGAGGCCATCGTGCTGGAAACCGACGCCCCCGACATGACCGTCGCCAGTCATCGCGGCAAGCGCAATAGCCCGGCCTATCTGCCCGAATGCCTGGCGGCCCTGGCCGAGGTGCGTGGCGAGGAATCCGAACTCATCGCCGCGCAAACCACCCGCAACGCCCTAGCCGTGCTGCGTCTCGATTGACAGGCCGTGCCGCGACGAGGACCATAGCGCCCGGTTTACCTGCACGACAGTCACACCATGCCCAACGACGATTACACGATCCGTTTTGCCAGCCTGCAACGCCTCTACGGCGTAGCAGCCGCCCAAATCATCCGCAACCTGCACGTGTGCGTGGTCGGCCTGGGCGGCGTGGGCTCGTGGGCGGCGGAAGCGCTGGCACGCAGCGGCGTCGACCGCCTCACCCTCATCGACTTCGACGTAGTGAAGCTCTCCAATACCAACCGCCAGCTGCATACTCTCAGTTCCACCGTGGAACGCAAGAAATTCGCGGTGATGGCCGAGCGCCTCGCCGACATCAATCCGGATTGCGAGGTCACGGCGATCGACGACTTCCTCACCCTCCGCACCCTCGACGACTACATGAACCCGACCAGAGGCTACGATTACGTCATCGATGCCATCGACAGTATCAAATTCAAGGCCGGCCTGATCTACCACTGCAAGCGCAACAAAATTCCCATCATCACCACCGGCGGCGCCGGCGGCCTCACCGACCCCGGCGCAGTCATGGTCAAAGACCTCACCCGCACCTACAACGATCCGCTGGCGGCCAGGGTGCGCAACAAGCTGCGCAAGGACTACGGCTACACCACCAACCCCAAACGCTACTTCGGCGTCGAATGCGTGTTCTCCGCCCAACAACCGCTCTACCCCAAGGACGACGGCACCGTTTGCGCCCGCAAGCCCGGCATCCACGGCGTGTCGCTGGATTGCCGCTTCGGCTACGGCTCGGCGATGTACGTCACCTCCACCTTCGCCATGCTGGCAGTGTCGCGGGTGATCAATAAGACGGTGAAGAAGAGGGAGCAAGAGAAAAAGAAGAAAGACTCCGCTTCTACTGAAACGCTCTAACCCAGCCAAGGAAGCCGGTAGCACAGTCAGATGTCGGGTGAAACAGGCCAGGCGCGGTGAGTCCCCGTGGGACTCCAACCATGAACACGCCAGTTTCTCAGCTTCAATGATCTGCGCTGAGGTCATACGCTCGGCAGCTTGAGCAACATCTTCTCGAAACAAGCTGCAACGTTACAGCTATGGCAACACTGCTGTAGCTGTAAAGAAATTCCTATTAATCCATAAGTGTTACCCAAGACTTCCCAGATCGAAGCAAAGGGCTCGGCGCCCTTCGCCCGCTTTCCTCCTATCAGAACACAGGTCGCAGACTCGCTTTACGTCCTGGTCCTCAGCGGTTATTCGTCACGCTTTACACCGGCCTGAGTATTCTCGACGTCTTGCTTCGTTTGCGACTCGTCGGGCTTTTGGTAATCACCGAGCACGCTTTTCAGAGGGCAGGCCGAAAATGCCGGGCATTTCTTACAGCCGGCGACTAAGGCGATCGGGCATAGAGTCATTGCGCTTCTCCGTTTATGCAGCGTTAGGCGCGGCAGACCGTAACGATTGTCTACCATCCGAACTGTCAAGCACACCTAAAATCACGCTGGCGTGCCCTAATTAGCGATTGCTGGTCTTGCTATGAATCTAATTATTGATCATTTTCCCTAAACCACAAATACACACATAAACAGCATAGGATAATAAGGGGCACACAAGAATAAAGCCACCATTATGCCCTAGACTCCAGGTGGTTCCTGCCGCCTCACCTACGACCTCCATACCTAGGGCACCCAATATCTCTGATATTGACAGTTTTACGACATACCCTATTTCATTTCCGGTGGATCTAAGCGCGATTAGTATCAGGATAGCTGGCAGCATCAAGAACAACACACCAACCGCAAGAGCGTAGGTATCTGACTTGTCCGCCAGGTCAAGTGCGTCGCCAAGGTAATATAAGGCCATGATGGCAAGACCAGATTAGAGCATTGGCAGCGCCAATCTCATACACTAGTGCTTTCCTGCAACACGACGTTGCCAACAGGCTGCCCGCCGGAATAGCGTTGAGGTAAGTCGGCAAGTCAGCGAGCATTGCTTGAGCGGGAAGGACATAGCACCCATTACCTTCCAAAACAAGCGATCGGGTAACACCACCACGGCATCAGGGAAGAAGCTCGAGGCGCGCGCATCCGAAATCACATTGCATCAATCGTACCATGTCATCAACGATCCGCTTTTCCCGTTCGCCTGTTTGTTCATCGCGGTTTGCGCCAACAACGCTCAACCCAGACCACCCCTGCCGAGGTGAAGTATAGGAGTCACGCTAGCCCGGGAACAACGGGCCGGGATTGCGACCTTCTACATAATCCCGCAGGCGATGCATGAGCGCTCCCCAGGTCGTGTTACATAATGCAAACCACCCGTCGACGGACTTCCAGCCCCTGTGCGTGAAACGAACCCTAGTCCCACCCTCGCTGGCCTGAATGTTCCATTCGAGGATTGTGTCTCGCCACTCATCGATATCCCCCAGGCATCTCCAGACGATCTTCTCCTTGTTCAGCTCGACGATTTGCATGCGAAACAGGGTTTCCCGGTTTCCGAAGCCGAACTCGGCCACGGTCTCCACCTTCGGCTCGGCGACGCTATCCGCGGTCCACCATCCACGCAGGCTCGCTTGGGTAGAGAGGGCCTCGATAACCGCATTCGGAGGTGCCACTATGCGAATTTCATGGCGCATGTCCGCCATTGCGTTCTCCTCTGCTAGTGACGCCCCACATTATTCTAGGCAACAACCGCCCAACTCGCCTGTGCCAGCGCATCCGGTATCAGACCATGCCCATGCACTACCTCACCATTCGTATTTCTCCTATCCGCGCACCAAAAACATGGGGCTTGAACGGCGTCAACCTTGCAATCCATTAGCGTCGGCACCCCGTTACTCGTGGCATGCCATTACGCCGCGCACCGCCGCGCGCAATGCCTCTATCACCGCCGCGCGCCCGTCCAAGGTCAGGGCCTCGGCCACTTCCGCCCAGCTGCGTTGTTGCAGTACTTTCATGACCAGGACCGCACGTTGCTCCGCGCTCAATTTGGCGGCGCAGGTCGCATCGGCCAACGCGGCTCGGGTCAGTTTATGTAGCGCGGACAGACAGGCATCGTAACCGCGTTGTGCGTGGGCGTAGGCGCGCGCGTCTCGCCATTCCCAATCTTCCAAGGGTGGCGGGCCGTGCTCGCCATCATCGCGCAGCAAGGCGGCAACCAATTCGGGCGCCACATCATGCAGAAACTCGCTGAGGGCATGCGGCAGTTGCGTGAGAAGCCGCTGCCGTGCTGTGGTACACAAAGAAGCTCCGGCCTCCGACAGCGCGTGCAACACCATCACCGCATGGGTGCCACTGGTGTGCTCGCGGGTCACGCCCACCCGCACCGGCGTGAAGTCGAGGCGCGTCCAGAAACGCAGTAACTCCGACGTGGCGCCGAAACTGGCGCCGACCACGTCATAACCGACTTCGCGCGCCGCGGCGATCACCCCCTTGAGCAAGCGCGAGCCGAGCCCACGTCTCTGCACGGCCGGATGCACGGCGATGCGCATGAGGCGCGCGTAACGCAAACAAGGCGCATCCGCCACGCTGCCGTGCGCCGCGAGTGATTGCGGCAGCAGATGACCGCGCAGCCGCCGCCGTCCTTCATACACCGCGCACGCGATGTCGTCAGCGAAGCCGCCCTCCTCCGCCACCAAGGCGGTGGCGACCACCCAGCCGCGCCAGCGCAACGCATAAATGCTGAGGTTGGGCCCGTCGAGTAGCTGGCGCAAGTCATAAGGGCGCGTGCGATAGTGCGCCAACACCAGCAGGCCAAACAGTTGCGCCAGCGTTGCTTCGTCATCGACCAGGCGATCGCGATCCACGCGCTCGACCATGCAGTCATCGAGAGTGAGTGCCGTCAATTCGGCCTCGGGCACCGCGCCGGCATCCAGCAACAGCGCGTGGAACAGCCAGTGCTCCAATGGGTCGTGCGGTGCATGGCGTAGCGGCGTTTCCAAATGCAGCGCCTTCCACTGCGGCGCGCGTTGTTGCAACACTTGCTGAAAACGCAGCGCGAAACCGCGTCCCGTGCCCTCGTAGCCGTGCACGGTGGTGGCGTAGGCGATACGCGCATAACGCTCGAGGAGACGCTCCAGCAGCGGCGCGGGGATGGCTGCCGCTTCGTCCACCAGTACCAGATCGGCGGGCACGGGGCGCAGAGTCAATTCATCGGGCGGCACGAACACCAAGCGGCTCTCACCCACGTGCAACACGCCGTCCTTGATGACGCCGCCCGTGACGCGCTGCGCCTGCTCGAACACCGCCGCCACGGCGTCCGCGCGCGGCGCGGTGATGACAATGCGCTGCACGCGATCTTGCAACAAACGTGCGGCGGCGATGCCGAAAGCCGCCGATTTGCCGCGGCCGCGATCCGAAATCAACACCAGCGGGCGGCGCCGATGACCCGTGACGACTTTGCACAAGGCTTCCACCGCGCGCTGTTGATCCTCGCTGCGGAACTGCGCGTCGATCGCGGGAGCCACATACTCCTCACCTTCCAATGGCAAGGGGAGCAAGGGGGGCAAGGGGGACAAGCCGCAACCTTGTTGCAGGCACAGCACCGATTCATCAGCGGCGATGAGGCGCGCCAGGCGGCGCAGAAATCGGCCGCTTACTTGTTCGATGTGATACGGCGCTACCGCAATGCGCGCGTGTTGCGGATCAACAAAGGCGGGCCATGCGGCCAACGGCGGGGTGAGCAGCAACAGCGCCCCACCGCCGCGTACTGTCCCGCCGGCGGCGCCCAACAGGTCGGGATCGAGTCCGCTATGGGCATCGAGCACCACTGCATCCCATTCCTGGCCCAACAGCGCGTCCGGGCGCGGTGCGGCGCGGTGTTCATAATCCACTGGCGCCTCGGCGCCTAGCCATAGACAGTGTGACCATTGCGCGCCGCGCTGCAAGGCTTGCGCGACGTCGGCGCACCACGCCGCCTCGCCGGAGACGACGAGGGGAAAACGGTGGTTTCGGCGCCGCGCGAGGCGGGCCAGCGCCGCGCCGAAGGTGGCGATATCATGTAGGCTAGGTGTGTTCATCGCGGCGCGCTCATGAGTGCGGCCATGGTAGCACGAGGACAGCGCGCCCTCGCGTGACGAGGATCAGCGGTCGACAGTATTTGAGCCATGCGAGCTACTAGCCACATCGACATTCTATTTCGGCCAATATTGAGTGCTGTGTGGGTAACGCCCAAGAAAAGCTGGCGCCTCGCCAAGGAGAAACGCCGGGCTGATATCGACTCCCTCACCCTAACGGCCACGCCCCTCTCGCTGCGCTCTCCCCGTCTGTTTGAGAAGGAACTCGCTGTGAAGTTAGTGCAGCATGCTAGTGATACCGCTCACCGCCGTACGTTCGCATGCGCCCTGTTCCTACTCATTACCCTGCTTAGCGGCTGCGCCACACCCTACGTCGCACCGCGGAACGCCGGGTTAGTCACACCCGCATTGCACGACACCCATGCAGTGATGCCCGACGCTTACGTGCTGCCGCTCACGCGCTGGCAACCTTCTGCGCCGCCTCGTGCCGTGGTGTTGGCCTTGCACGGGCTCAATGACTATCGAAACGCGCATGCCGGCGTGGGCCCGTATCTGGCCGCGCGCGGCGTGGCGGTCTACGCTTATGATCAGCGCGGCTTCGGCGCCACTAAGGACGCGGGCTATTGGCATGGCGCTGACCGACTGGTCGAAGACGCGCTGATCATGACGCAGTTGTTGCGCACGCGTCATTCCGACACACCGCTCTATGTGCTCGGCGAAAGCATGGGCGGGGCGGTGTTGCTGGCGGCCTTGCCGCACAACCCGCCCTTGGCCGCCGACGGCATTGTCCTGGTTGCACCGGCGGTGTGGGCGCGCAGCACCATGCCGTGGTACCAGCGTTTCGCGTTATGGGTGACGGCGCGCACCCTGCCGGGCAAGCGCTTCAGCGGCAAGGGACTCAAGATCACGCCCTCGGACAACAAAGAGATGTTACGTGCCCTGGGCCGCGATCCGTTGGTGATCAAACAGACGCGCGCCGACGTCTTGCACGGCATGGCCAATCTCATGGATAGAGCCCTCGCCGCTGCGCCGCACGTGGCGATGCCAACGCTGATACTGTACGGCGAACACGACGAGATCATCCCCAAACGTCCGACCTGCAGCATGTTCGCGGCGCTGCCCAACAATCCCCATCCTGAATCGCGCACGCTGATTTACCCCAACGGCTATCACATGCTCACTCGCGACCTGCAAGCAAAGGTCGTGTGGCAAGACCTGGCGGCGTGGCTAGTCGAGCACAACGATCCGCCGCCCTCGCTCGAGTTGGCGCCGGCTACCCGCGCCGATGCACTGAGTTGGTGTAACGCCACCAACTAAGGCGACGCGTTATAGTGAGCAGGCCTTAGTCGCGACAGAGATCTCTATGGGACGTTACCGACCCCCCGCTCCAAAATCCTCCGCCTACGTCACCGTTGAGGGCTACGAAGCGCTGCAAACGGAATTGAAAGCGCTGTGGCGACGCCGCGCCGAGGTCACGCTGGCCCTCGCCGCCGCCGCCGCCGAGGGCGATCGCTCCGAGAACGCTGAGTACATTTATCGCAAAAAAGAGCTGCGGGAGATCGACCGCCGCATCCGCTATCTGCAAAAACGCCTCCCGGACCTGGTGGTGGTGCGCGACCTGCCTAGCGACCGCGAGCGCGTCTACTTCGGCGCCTGGGTGCGTTTGGAAGACGAAGCCGGCCATGAAACGCGGTACCGCATCGTCGGACCAGACGAATTCGACTTGAGCAAGGGCTACATAAGCATGGACTCGCCCATCGCCCGCGCATTAATGAAGAAAGCATTGGACGAAGAAGTGACCGTGGACACACCCAAGGGCGCGCAACGCTATCACATCGTAGGGATCCGTTATGAGGGGGCGTCGTGATCCATGACGATAGGACGCTCCGCCGTATAACTAGAGAACGTTAGGCTGCGCGCGCATGCCTATCATACGGCGTGCGCGACACTGCTTGTTACGCATCTTTGCCAAGTTGGGCTAGGGCGGAATGCCCTTCGGGCGTCCCTCCTAGCCGGACCTTGGTAGTCAATTCCTCCCCGAGGTCACGACTTCCTAAACAATCGCTCCAAATTCTCGCGTGCGGGGTCGGTTCTGGGCACCGGAGTAATGGGCGCCTCGTCGAACAAGGCGGCCAATTCCTCGCGCGCGTGTTGTGCGGCGGCGGCTTGGCCCTCATCACTGAACACGCCCGGGCGGGGTTGGAAGTAACCGCAGAAGTTAGCACGGGTCTTATCCTGCACTTCATCGGCCACCGGTTCGCGGCATTGTTTGGCGACGTAGGGATCAAAGAACTCGCACAACTTGCACACGTGCAGTTCGGCAGCGCAGGTCGGGCATTCATCGCGGCGGCTCAGCGGCAAGGACAATTCTGCCAAGCCGCCCCCACAACGCCAACATTCCAATACACTCGTTTCGCTCATGCTCTCCTCCAATCCGGCGGTGCCAGGTAGTCGTTCTTGAGGCGTACATAGTGTTGCGCGGAATATATGAAGCGCGCGATCTCTTCATCAGTAAGAGGACGGTTGCGGCGCGCGGGCGCGCCTAGATAAAGATAACCGCCCTCCAGCTCCTTACCTTCGGTAACCAGGGCGCCCGCGCCGAGAAGCACGCGGTCGTGCAATACGGCACCGTCGAGCACGATGGCACCGATGCCGATCAGGCATTCATTGCCGATGGTACAGCCGTGCAAGGTCACTTGATGGCCGATGGTCACATCATCGCCGATGAGGGCGGCATGACCATCCGGCAGGGCGGGATAACGATGCGTGACATGGATGACGCTGCCATCTTGGATATTGCTGCGCGCGCCGATGCGTATGCGATTGACGTCGCCGCGGATTACGCTCATCGGCCATACCGAGGAATCGGCGCCGATTTCCACGTCGCCGATCACCGTGGAGCGCTCATCTACGTACGCCGACCCATGCAAGTTAGGCGTAATGCCAAGATACGTTCGTAGACCCATGCGTCTCGTCCACTCCAGATTTGGCCGGACTATCCCATGCTGGCAGATTAACACCGTCGGGCATGTGGTACCACGCACGGCCCAACGAAGGACAACACCTCGTGTAAAATCAATGACATAATAAGGGCCCCCACGATCAAACTGGCGACGAAAATAGGTCTGATTGAAGCCTTCCGCTCCGGTTGGATCAGGGACAGGGAGAGAGAAAGTCGATGAAAAGCCCAAGCATTTCACCCTCTGCACAAGCCCTCCCCCTCTCGCAGGCGAGGGGATATTTGCATATGCAGGATCAATTCCTATCCACCGACACCCCCATGACGTCGACTTCGATTCAGCTTTACGCATGAGCGTATTACTCAAGCTTGCCTGGTTCTTCCGCCTCGAATGGCGCCGCTACGCGGTGGCACTGCTGACGTTGTTGGCGATCGCCGTGCTGACCATGTTACCGCCCTGGCTCACCGGACGGGTGGTGGACGCAGTCGCCGAGCGGCGCTTGGCGCTGAGCGATCTGGCACTGCACATCGGCGCCATCGTGGTGTTAGCGCTGATGGTGTATGTCTTGCGCAATATTTGGCGGCGTTATTTGTACGGCGCCTCCTATCGCCTGGCCTCGCTGCTACGCCAACGTTTGTACGCGCATCTCACGCGCATGGCGCCGGGCTATTTTCAGAAACACCGCACCGGTGATCTCATGGCCCGCCTCACCAACGATGTCAGCGCCGTGGAGATGATGGCTGGCGAGGGGGTGCTGGCCATGGTGGATGGCGTGCTGACCGGCCTGGTGGTGCTGGGCGTCATGGTCTTCACGGTCAGCTGGAAGCTCACCCTACTCGCGCTACTGCCCTGGCCGCTGATGGCCTATTTCATGTGGCGCTATGGCGATGCCCTACACGATGCCTTCGCCACCGCGCAGGCCGAATTCAGCCGCCTCAATGATCAGGTGCAGGAAACCGTCACCGGTATCCGTCTCATCAAAGCACATGGTCATCAAGCGCGCGCGAAATCCGACTTTTGCGCTGTGACAACGGGCGTGAGCCGCGCCAATCTGGCCGTGGCGCGCATCGACGCCAAATACGACCCCACCATCCAACTGACCATCGGCAGTTCATTCTTGCTCGCCGTCGCCGGCGGTGCGTGGTGGATCGCACACGATGAACTCACGGTGGGCGAACTCACCGGTTTTTCCATGTACCTTGGCTACCTCATCTGGCCAATGTTCGCCTATGGCTGGCTGCTCAACATCTTGGAACGTGGCCGCGCCGCTTATGGGCGCATCGATGAAGTGCTCGGCACTGCGCCCGATATCGCCGACCACGGCACCCGCCGCGCGCCGCAAGAGCCGCGCCTGGACATTCACATCGCGCATTACGCCCATCCCGGCGGACCAGACGTGCTGCATGACATCGCCATCACGGTGCCGCCCGGTGCCACCCTGGGTATCGTCGGCCCCACCGGCGCTGGCAAGAGCACTTTGATCGATGTGATACTGCGTATGCGCGAGGGCAAGGAGGCGCGTATCAGCTTGGCGGGCCATCCGCTCGCCGCTTACCGCCTGACCACCCTGGCCCGCCAATTCGGTGTGGTACCGCAAGACCCGTTTTTGTTTTCGGTGACGGTGGCGGAAAACATCGCGTTGGGAAATCCCGAGGCCAGCATGGCGGAAATCCGCGCAGCCGCCGCACTGGCCTGCGTAGATGAAGACATCAGCGGCTTTGCCGCAGGTTACGAGACCCTGGTCGGCGAACGCGGTATCACGCTCTCGGGCGGCCAACAACAACGCCTCGCCTTGGCGCGCGCGCTGATGCTCGAGCCACCACTACTGGTGCTGGACGACGCGCTCTCGGCAGTGGATGTGCGCACCGAGCGGCGCATCCTCGCTCATCTTCGGCGTGCGCGGCTAGGACGAAGCAATCTCATCGTCACGCATCGTCTCTCCGCGGTAAGGGACGCGGATGAAATCATCGTCCTCGAGGGTGGGCGCGTCACCGAGCGCGGTTCGCATGGCGAATTACTGCAACATGGCGGCTGGTACGCGCGCATGTTCCGCTATCAGCAAATCGAGCAGACCCTCGAGGGCGATGTGACATGAACGCCCATCACGCCCCGCTGCGCCGCTTGCTGGCCTACGCCCTCGCGGATCGTCGCTTATGGCGGCAAGCCCTCGCCTTGCTGCTGCTCGCCACCGTAGCCGACGTAGCTGGGCCGTTGCTCATTAAGGTCTTCATCGACGATTACTTGGTGCCCGCGCAATGGGTATGGGCGCCCATCGCTGCGCTCGCGTTGGGCTATGTGATCTTGCAACTTATCGCCGCCGGCGCTGGCTATCAACAAGCGCTGCGACTGAACGTCATTGCGATGAACGCGGTGCAGACCTTGCGCGAGCAGGTCTATGCCAAAGTGGTGGATTTGCCGATTACCTATTTCGATCGCACCCCCACCGGCGGCATCATCGCGCGCATCACCAACGACACCGAGGCGGTCAAGGAACTGTACGTCAATGTCATCGGTACTGTAGTGAAGAACAGCGTGCGCATCCTCGGCATCTTCATCGCCATGGCAGTGTTAGATGTACGTCTGATGCTGATCTGCGCCGTGATCGTTCCGATAGTCGTCGCACTCATGGTTTTCTATCAGCGCTGGAGCGGTCCGCGTTTCCATCGCGCCCGCGCCTTGCTGAGCGACATCAACGCGCGTTTGCACGAATCCCTCCAAGGCATGCGGGTCATACGCTTGTACGGGCAGGAAGTGCGTTTTCAACGCCAATTCACCGCGGTCACGGAGCAACACTATCAGGCAAGACTGGCTAATGTACGCCTCGATGCCCTACTATTGCGCCCCTGCGTAGACATGCTGCACATGCTCACCCTCGCCGCGCTGCTGTTTACTTTCGGCTTTCAATCCCTGGACGGCGTGGTGCAGATCGGCGTGCTGTATGCCTTCATCGCTTACCTGGGTCGTTTCGTCGAACCGGTGATCGAAATCACCCAGCGCCTCAATCTACTGCAGCAAGCGGTAGTGGCGGGCGAGCGCGTGTTCGAGTTATTGGACACGCCCAACATTGAGCCGATGCGGCGCGCAGACCTGACGGCCCGCTCCGGGGGGGTACGCGCGGAGCAAGTAAGTTTCAGTTACGACGGCGAGCATGAGGTCCTATGCAATGTGTCGTTTGCCATCCCGCCAGGCGCTTTTTACGCGATTGTCGGCCATACCGGCAGCGGCAAGAGCACGCTGGCCAATCTGTTGTTGCGTTTCTACACCCCGCAACACGGCAAACTGCTCCTGGATGATCATCCCTTGCTGGATTATCCGGACGCAGCGCTGCGCCAAGCGGTCGGGGTAGTGGCGCAGGAGCCGTTCCTCTTCGCCGGCAGTGTGCGCCACAACATCACGCTGGGCGAGGATGTGGCGGAGGCTGACATCATCGCCACCGCCCACAGCACCGGTCTGCACGAGCATGTGCAGCGCCTGCCGCAAGGATACGACACACCGCTGGACGAGCGCGGCGCCAATCTCTCCACCGGCCAACGCCAGCTACTGGCATTGACCCGCGCCCTAGTACGGCGGCCTAAGCTGCTGATCCTCGATGAAGCCACCGCTCATATCGACAGCCACAGCGAGATGCAAATCCAAGCCGCGTTGCAGGCCTTGCACGGCGAGGTGACTTTGCTGGTCATCGCCCATCGCCTCTCCACCGTCGAGCGCGCCGACCGCATACTCGTCTTGCATCATGGCGAATTGGTGGAACAAGGCCACCACGGCGACTTGCTTACTCGTGCAGGTGTCTACCACCGGCTGTATCAGTTGCAAGCCTTGAGCGAGGCGTTGCCCTGATAAGCTCAGCAGTCCAGCCCCTCTGATACAGATGGGTAAGTGAGACAACCACTTTCCTGCCTAGCCTTCCATCTCAAGAGGAGAGGGGTGCAGCAAGATCGATTTGGCTAAACCACTGGGTTGGCTTGCGCGTTAGTCATGACCCCTACTCCCGCGGGAGTGAATAGCCATTGCGTCTAGACTTCAAGACTTTGGCAATGTTAAGAAATCGTCTTGAATCATCTGTCATTTGCAGCCACACGGCGGAGTATGCGAAGCTGGCGCCGCGTTTGATCGAGAGGAAGCGCCGATGCGTTATCTACTGGCCACATTAATACTATCTGCCACCTTGTCGCTGAGCGGTTGCGGCTACAACACACTGCAATCGACCGATGAGCAAATCAAGGCGAGCTGGGCCGAAGTGGTGAATCAATATCAGCGGCGTGCCGATCTGGTGCCCAATCTGGTCCAAACGGTGAAGGGTTACGCCGCCCATGAACGCGAAGTGCTGGGCGCGGTCACCGAGGCCCGCTCACGCATCGGGCAGATCCAGATCACTCCTGAGATGCTGAGCGACCCCGAAGCATTCGCGCGCTTTCAGAATGCGCAGGGCCAACTCGGCTCCTCGTTATCGCGTTTGCTGGCGGTAGCGGAGAATTATCCGCAACTCAAGGCCGACGGCGTGTTCCGCGATTTGCAGGCGCAACTGGAGGGCACGGAGAACCGCATCACTGTGGCGCGCAACCGCTACATCAAATCGGTGCAGGAATTTAACGTCACTGTGCGTAGCTTCCCCAGCAACCTCACCGCCAAAATGTTCGGTTACGCGGTTAAACCCACTTTCGCCGTGGAGGATGAAGAAGCCATTTCCAAGCCGCCCAAGGTTGACTTTGGCAGCTAATTCGCTCTGACCCCCGGCCATGATGCGCCTCGCCACGACAATTTTCTGTACGCTGTTTCTCTGCGTCGCCCTGGTGCGCGCCGAAGTGCCGGTGCCGCCCTTTGAGGCTTACGTCACCGACCTGGCGCAAACACTCTCGACTCAACAACGCACGGCGTTGGAAGAGGAATTGACTTCTTTCGCCGACCGCAGGGGTGCGCAAGTCGCCGTGCTGCTGGTGCTCACCACGCAACCCGAGAACATCGAGCAATACGCGCTGCGCGTCGCCGAGCAATGGCGCTTGGGCCGCAATGGTGTGGATGACGGCGCGTTGCTGCTGGTCGCGATGGAGGATCGCGCGCTGCGTATCGAAGTGGGTTACGGCTTGGAAGGTGTGATACCCGATGCCATCGCTAAGCGCATCATCGAAGAGGTGATCGCTCCGCCATTCAAACGCGGAGATTATTACGCCGGCGTGCACGCCGGAACGCGGCAATTGCTGGCGTTGATCGAAGGCGAGCCGCTACCCGACTTCAATGCCAAGGCACCAGGCAACGCAAACCTGGATCAGTTACTGCCGGTGATCATTATTTTCGGCATATTCGGCGGCATGGCCTTGCGCCATTTTTTCGGGCGTTTACCCGGCGCCGGTACGGCGGGCGGAATCGTCTCCCTGCTGGGCTGGTGGATCATGGGGTCGTTGCTGGCCGGGTTATTCATCGGCATGTTCGTGTTCCTCGCCACTTTCAACCAGGGTCGCGGCGGACGCTACCTGCCCGGCGGCAGCGGGCGCCGTGGCGGCTACGGTGGAGGCGGCTTCGGCGGCGGGCGCGGTGGCGGCTTCGGCGGCGGAGGCGCTTCGGGACGATGGTGAAACGTTTGCTACGTCATTGGCTGGCGCCGCAACGCCAAGTCGAGCGCTGCTTTCCCCCTACGGCCTTGGTTGCCATCGAACAGGCCATCCGCGCCAGCGAAACGCGCCACTTGGGTGAAATACGTTTCGTGGTCGAGTCCGCGCTCGGTAGCATTGAATTGCTGCGCGGCATGACGGCCAGAGAGCGTGCTTTGGAGGTGTTCTCGCAGTTGCGCGTGTGGGACACCGAGCACAACAATGGCGTATTGATTTTTCTGTTGCTCGCCGACCGCGAGGTGGAAATTATCGCCGATCGCGGCATTGATACGCATGTGAGCGAAATAGAGTGGGCACGCATCTGCCATGAGATGGAAGGCCATTTTGCGCGCGGTGATCATTTGGCCGGCATACTCGCCGGCATCCATGGCGTCGAGATGCATTTGCTGCGACACTATCCCGCCAGCGGTGCCAATCTCAATGAATTGACGGACCAACCCACGGTTCTATGATGCAAGACATTCCTCTCATCACCCCCGCCAGGCTGCTGGAGCGTTACGACACGCTGTTGCTCGACGCCTATGGCGTGTTGGTACACGGTGGCGGTGCCCTGCCTGGCGCGGTGGAGCTCATCGGCACCCTTAACCGCAGCGACAAATCTTATTTTCTTCTCACTAACGGCGCGGCGCGCTTGCCCGTGCATAGCGCCGTGCATTACCGCCGCTTCGGTTTGGAATTACCCGCCGAGCGCATCATCACCTCCGGCAGTTTGATCGCGCCGCATTTCGCCGCGCAGAATTTACACGGCGCGCGCTGCATGGTGTTGGGCACAGAAGACAGCTGCCGTTATGTCAGTGAGGCCGGTGGTGAAGTGGTGAGCAGCAGCGATGACTTTGAAGTGCTGGTGGTAGCCGATCAATCAGGCTTTTCTTATCTTGAAACCCTCGACGCGGTATTAAGCACGCTCTATGCGAGACTCGATCGCGGCGATGACATAACACTCATCCTCACTAATCCTGATTTGATCTATCCCAAAGGTGTGCACGCTTACGGGTACACCGCCGGCGCCATCGCGCTCTTGATCGAAGCGGCGCTGGGCTTGCGTTATCCACAGCGCGAAGAACTGCACTTCACGCGCCTGGGCAAGCCGCATCGCGCCATGTTCGAGGAAGCGCGCCGGCGTGCCGGATCCGGTCGCTTGGTAATGATCGGCGATCAGTTGGAAACCGACATCCGCGGCGCGCGGGATTACGGCCTTGATTCGGTACTCATCACCGCTGGCGTGTCCGGCACGGCCGCCCTACGCGCCGTTGGCGCTCCGCAGCCCACCTATTGCATGGACACCCTCGCCGGCTGACCGCGCTCCGGCTTTTGTGGCACCATACCCCGAACAGTACAAGGGGGGGACCATGAAAGCTGGCGAGAAATTTGTGATGCGAGCAGCAGTAGTGGTGATGATCGGCATAATTGGATTCGCGGCCTACATGGAAATGGGCAGCCGCAGCAAGGCCCCGGAAGATCGTGCCGCGCAAATGATGGAAATGAACGCCCCCGCGGCGGCGATGATGCTGATCCCCAAGGGCACCACCCCCGCCTCCCTGCCCGAGTCGCAGTCCGCCGGCGCACTGGCCCTGGCCAAATATTGCGCGCGCTGCCACGACCTGCCCACTCCCACCATGCATGCCACCCAGGATTGGCCCGTGGTCCTCGAACGCATGCACGGCTACATAAGAACACGCCGTGGCGGCATGATGGGGGCCGTGATCATGCCGTCCGACAGAGACTGGCAAGATCTACACCAGTATCTCGGCGTACACGGCCAAAAAGCGGCCGATACCGCCCAACTCGCGGAACTCAACACGTCCGAGGGCCGCGTCTTCAAGAGCAACTGCTCGCGCTGCCATGCCGCACCCGACCCGGCGCAACATGCCGCTGATGAGTGGCCCAGCGTGGTTGAGCGTATGAAAAAGAACATGCTGAACGCCGGCAAGCCGGTTCCCGATGACGACACCACCAAAACCATTATCTCGTTCTTGAAAAAGCACAGCGCTGCGGAAACGCGTTAAATAAAGGCCGCCTGCCTGCCCAGACGGACTCCGGCTCGAACTATACCAATAATGATCGGTCTCAATCTGGGGGGGTTCGTACAATGCCTGTGCGCCTCGCAACATTGTCAGCAATACTGTTATGCCTCGGTTTCAACCTTGGGTTACAAGGCGGCGAAGCTAAGAAGCCGGCGCGCTTTTTGTACAGCGCCAATCTCTACGACAACACCCTATCGATACACGCCGCCGACCCCTCAAGCGGGGAATTGACCGCGCTGCGCAATATTCCTACAGACTTGGGCCCACGCGCTCTCGCCATTCATCCCACGGGCGCCTATCTCTATGTCACCCATCTACATGCCGACACGGTGGCGCTGTACACGATCGACAAAAGGACAGGCGAACTCACCCACCAACCACCCGACACCCCTACTCTCGCCATTCCTGAAGCCCTGGCAGTGACCCCGGATGGGCGTTACTTGTACGTCACCAATGCCTACCAGGACAATGTGAGCGCCTATCGCATCACCGCGGAGGGGCGTTTGACGGAGATCGGGCATTACCCCACCGGCGACTATCCCTTGGCGATTACTATCGAGCCTTGCGGCCGCTACGCCTATGTCGCCAATTATCTCTCCGACAATGCCTCGGTGTTTGCCATCGACGCTACTACGGGGGAACTGCGCCTGTTGGAGACAATCAGGACCGGCACCAATCCCAGCGCCATCGCAGTAGAGCAGCGCGGCCATTACGCCTACGTCGCCAACGGGATCTCCAGCACCATTTCCGCCTATCGCATCGAACTCGGTATAGGCACATTGACGCCCATAGCGGAATACGCCGCGCCGAGATATCCCTACGCGCTGGTGCTGGCGCCCTCCAATCGATATCTGTACAGCGCCAACTTCGGCACCGATGACGTGTCGGTGTTCACGGTGAATGAAAGCAATGGCACGCTGGAGTACGTGATGAGCAGTGCCGCCGATGTCGGCCCGTTCTCTGTGAGCGTGGACAAGCAAGGACGCTACCTTTACACCGCCAATGTGCGCGGCAACAGCATTTCTAGCTACGAGATCAAGAATAACGGCGCGAGCCTCCATCTACGACACAGTATGCCGACCCGTTTCGGCGCCGCCGCGGTAGTGCTGTATGACACCTCATCACAAGCCTCACTTCATATCGGTTGCGATGATCCGTCGCAAGGTGTTCAGACATTTTCGGAACGATGATTCACGCCCGCTATCCACGGCGGCAAGAAATGGCGGAAATTAACGACAGCAAAAAAGCGTGACACTCCCAACTGCCCGCTGGACGCGCTGCTTACGCCAGCCGCGACTATGCCAACGTGGTGAACGCGTTTCCGCCACTCGTGTCCGGAATCATACTCACCTCAAGTACAGTGACCGCCGGAAGCTCGCGTGATGGTCTTCCGTCTCACTGGTGGCCCCGTGGGGGTTGAAGTTCCACTGCTGCCGCACGATGTCCTGGAGCGACTTTCCTCCATCCGGTGACCAACGCAAGACATACTCTTGCGCGCGGTCGGTGCGGGTCTCCACGAAGTTGAGCCAGATTCGCCGGCGCCGCTGCGGATTGGCAAAGAGCCGCCGAATCGTCTGCTGTCCCGGCCCTGCGGCACGCCACCCCAAGGCCTGACTAGGCAGCAACGCAGATTCAATGGGATGAGCGGCGTCCTCCGAGGCGATTTCCACCTCCGCAAGCCCCTCCATGTTCAACCAGTCCTGGTCAGGAGCTGCGCTATCTTGCTGAACTGGCGTAATGATTCGCTTGCGCATCGGTGTACCTCCCGTTCAAATCAGAGCTATCTGATAAAGCCCGCTCGAATCGCCCCGGCGATTATCCCGGAAGGGAGTGTCGTATCAGCCGGCCACCCCATCTAGTTTCTGCGGTCTCCATTTTTTCTTTAAGATTGCGTCTGTTATCTCGGCCTGGGGCCGCCGTGGACCATACGGGGAGAGGTTTTCACTCGCGGAGGGGCAATTATTCAGGCGCTGATTTCCAAATATAATGATAAAGTCTCGATAAGATCGCTTGTCTGCCCTCGGCGAGGAGTAATCACTTTGGGCGTGTGCTTGCTTACCTTATGAAAGTCGGCTATTTTTCACCTGAAATTTGGCTGTTGTTGCCTCGCAATAGCGCGTGAAGATTCGCAAGTTCAACGCTGCAGTAGGGACGTGTTCAGCTCGGCCGCGCCCTGCGCGTTATCTGACTTGGGTGATGACGGAAAACTGCACGACTAAAACAAGAACAACTGGAATCATCACCAATGCCCCAAACAAACGTACCATCTTTAGTGCAACCGAAACCGACGCCGTCACCGGAAGTGCAGTCGTTCCCCGAGACTAGCAAGCGCCAGACCCAGGACGCAAGACGCTCCTATCGCCGCAAAAGAAGGTCCAAAACTCTTGCCGCCGCACTGGTGCTCAGCCTAATTGCATTGTTGCTGAGCATTCTAATTTCGACACTTTATGTCTCCAGAGCCTCGAATGAAATCGACGGCACCTTGTTGCAGGCACGAAAATTAGAAAGAGATCTGGAACTGGCACAGGAGCAATTGGCGAAAATGCGGCAAGATTTGGCCGTCCTGGTTCAGAAGCGGATCCCCCAGCTGCGGCCGATGGTATTTGATGAGGCCGTGCCCGCTTCCGAATCTTTCGTTCGCAACATCATCTTTACCTTGGTGGGCGTTGGCGAGAAGAGAACCATTGAATACCGCACAGTCGTTAGCAATGACTCGCTATCCGAAGTGAAGCCACATATTCGCATCATGCTTTTTGATGAAGTGGGGATACAAATCGGGTCAGCAGATATCAAGGATGCCGGCGTTCCGGAGGCTATTTCTTTGGATCCCGGGGAGACCCGGTCTTATTCCGCGGCGATAGAATTTGATACCGATGCGCAACCCCATTATTTCATGTTGGCTGTCAAGGAACCTGAGGCATTCCTGCCCGGTCTGCGGCAGGATTAGGCGACAGATTGGCAGACCAGTGCTTTATTACTAGTCATTGCAGTTCAACTAGCTACCTCGCCCACCGGAACAGGGTTGTTGAAGGGGGTAATATCAGAACGGATGCTCAGTAAGAGGAGGATACCAGGACTTGCGATCACACGACCCCATGATGCCGTGGGCATGGCACCGCCAGTCAAACCGCTCCTATATCTGGCCGAACACTGCCAACCACGCTTCGTTACTTGCATCGTGTAGCTAGCTCCCCCGACTCTCTCCCCGGGACAGGACGCCGTATACGCACGCTGCCCGTTTCAGTCTTTGCGATCACACCGTCTTCCATAATTTGCTCAGATTGGTCGTACCGCAAGACCGGCACCGATCTCTACGCGATTTTCCACACTACGGCGCAGCATCTCGCTCGTGGACCGCCACTACACCACGCACGCTGCGCTAGTCTCGCGGCACTCGCCCGGATTATGTTAGCGCACCCTAAAGGGCACGATCATCAATCCGCTTCTCGATCCACTCCGCAGCAGCGCGCTCCCTGGTCCGCCTCATCGGGATATAACACGGCCCCGGTGATGGGATTAGGCCGAAAGGTGGTGCAGCCCTTCAGGCCTTGCTCATAGGCGAGTGTATAGAGCGCACGAAAGTCATCGAAGTTGCAGTCCTGCGGCACATTTATAGTTTTTGAGATCGCTTGATCTACATAGGGCTGCAAAGCCGCCTGCATAGCGAGATGGGTTTCGGGAGCGAGCGCCTGTGCATCGACATAGGCTGGCGGCAGGGCGCCGTTGCTTTCACCGCGCGCGCGCCACCGCGCCACGGCATAATCAGTGATGCGATACTCAGTGTAATCGCCATCGCGCTGCAGTACCCGCCGCGTGTAATCGGCGTTGAACACCGGTTCCAAGCCGCTGGAGACATTGTTGGCCAACAGACTGATGGTGCCGGTGGGTGCGATGGCGGTGAGATGGCTGTTGCGGATGCCGTGACGGGCTATCCCGTCGCGTAGCACCTCGGGAAGTGCGCGCACGAAGGCGCCTTGCAGATAGGCCTCACCATCAAAAGCTGGGAACGGACCCTTCTCGCTCGCCAACGCAATAGAGGCCTGGTAGGCGGTGTGACAGATGGCTTGCATCGCCGCCGCGGCCAGCTGCAGCGATGCTGCGCTCCCATAATGTAGGCCCAACATCATCAGCGCATCCGCCAAACCCGTCACGCCTAAGCCGATACGCCGCGTGGCGCGCGCTTGCTCAGCCTGTTGGGGCAGCGGAAAACGCGAGGCATCGATGACATTATCCAGCAGGCGCACTGCGATAGGCGTCGCAGCGCGCAATGCGTCCATGTCCAAGCGCGCCTTCGACGTGTAAGGATCGCGCACGAATTGCACCAGATTGAGTGAACCGAGATTACAGGCGCCATAGGGCGGCAAGGGCACTTCGCCGCAAGGATTGGTCGCACTGATGTATTCGCGATAGTAAAGATTGTCGCACTGATTGATACGGTCAATGAACAATACGCCCGGCTCGGCATAATCATAAGTCGCTTTCATGATCCGATCCCACAGTGCGCGGGCTTGTACACGCCGGTGCACGACGCATGGCACCTCGGTCCTGCCTCCCGACCAGACGCGAGGAAGGATTTCCTCACCCGTCGCGTGCTCAGCAGTGGGGAACAACAGCGGCCATGACTCATCATCGCGCACAGCTTGCATGAAGGCATCGCTCACCAGCACGGAGAGATTAAAATGACGCAGCTGTGTCCGGTCCTGCTTGGCGGTGATGAATTCCTCAATGTCAGGATGATCGCACCGCAGCGTGCCCATCATCGCGCCTCGCCGCGAGCCGGTGGAGAGTATGGTCGCGCACATGCTGTCCCAGATGCGCATGAAAGACACCGGCCCCGAGGCGACGCTGCCCACACTGTAGGCGCGGGCACCACGCGGGCGTAGCGTGGAGAAGTCATAACCCACGCCGCCGCC
>CALZJG010000025.1 GCA_945787555.1 uncultured Chromatiaceae bacterium
CGGCGGTGAAAGTCACCACCTCGCAGCCATAATTCTCCTGCAACCACTTTAATATCACCGAGGTATCCAGCCCCCCGGAGTAGGCCAAAACCACTTTCTTAACAGACGCTTGCGACATAGGTCGGTTCCCGTGCGGATTGCTGAAAAATGGCTGGCATTATACCGGAAAATCCGCATCGGCCTCACACCGCGCCGACCTCACATATTCTGCAGTGGCGTCATGTTCCGCGAGCGAAATATCCGTAGCCATTCCTCGGCGCGCCGCAACGCCGCCTCCCGCTCGGCAACTTCGATACCTGCGCCGAGCCGGTCACGCGCGGCGTGCGCTTGTTCACTGCCCGGCACTCGGCTGAGTCCGGCGAGGTGCAGCCACATATAGGCCGTGGTTTCATCACGATCGACACCCCGGCCCGCTGCCAAGGCCAAACCGTAACGATATTGTGCCTCAGGAAAGCCATTGGTGGCCGCCAGCTGATACCAGTGAGCCGCCTGGCGGTCGCTTTGAGCTACGCCCTCCCCGGCGCTGTACATCGATCCCACATTGAATTGCGCGCGCAACACCCCTTGCTGCGCCGCGCGCTGATACCAGAGAAAAGCCTGCTTAACATCGCGCATGGTTCCCAAACCATTGTCATACATCAAACCCAACAACAGTTGCGCCCGCGCCTCCCCGGCCTTCGCCAAGGGTAGGAATTCGTTCAACGCGGCCTCATAGTCACCGCTATCATAGGCCGCTATGGCCGCGTCGATATCCGCGCGCAGTGGTAAGGAAAGGAACACGAATGCGATCATCGCCGCCGTGAGGAACAGCGCTTGATGATTTCGCCGGGTACGACCCGCGTGCCAATCAAGTTGAAAGCTAGTACGCATGGCTCCCTCAGTGTATCGCCAAACTACCGAAAAATAACCCATCCAGTAATGAGCAGCCCCTCCCGCGCCGAACTCGGTGATCGTCGCCCAGTAAGCGAGCAAACATGGGCAGGATTAGCCCCCTGCTGAGACACGCCCTCATGTTTCTACTCCCACCGGAAATAGGGGTTTGGATAAGGGAGGCTAAAACAACGTCTAACCTTGGAATAGCGCCCCTCTCATCAGCCGCGAGAATGGGGGGTTGCGCAATAAGCTGTTAGGCTGATAGGCGACAAACCGTACGGAATACCCCAAAAGTTACCTGGCTTATCGCCGATATACTTAGGTCACCCTGGCGACAGCCGCAAGGAAGCAAACCTGATGAAAAGCGCGCCGCTACCGGAAAACGAATCTGAACGTATGACCTGGCTCGAGGATCTCGGCATCCTCGATACGGTGGAGGAACAAGCCTACGACGATTTGACCACCCTCGCCGCGCATATTTGTGACACCCCCATCGCGCTGGTCAGCTTGGTGGATCGCGAGCGGCAATGGTTCAAGTCGCATCACGGCTTGCCGGCCCGCGAGACACCGCGCGAACTGGCCTTTTGCGCGCATGCCATCCTCGATGAACAGTTATTCGTGGTGGAGGACGCCGACCGAGACGAGCGCTTCCACGACAACCCCCTCACCACCGGCGAACCCCATGTGAAGTTCTACGCCGGTGCGCCGTTGCGTTTGCGCGACAATATCAACCTGGGCACCTTGTGCGTCATCGATCATCACGCCCGTCGTCTCGACGACTCGCAACGCGCTGCTCTTTCCGCCTTGGCACGACAAGTCGTCAGCCAAATGGAACTGCGACTGAAGATCCGTGAACTGGAACATATGGACCAAATCAAAGATGAATTCATTGCCATGGTCAGCCACGAACTGCGCACGCCCATCACCGCCATCAAAGGCAGCCTCGGTTTGCTAGACAATGATGCCGTGGGTAAACTCGATGTCGCAGCCCACGGCTTAGTGACTATCTCTCTGCGCAACACCGAACGATTATTGAGCACGGTCAATGACATTCTCGACATCTCCAAAGTCGAAGCCAACCGGATGGACTTGCATACTATCGACTTGGACTTGACCGAACTGGCCGCGCGTGCCGTGGAATTGAATCGGCCCTATTGCAGCCAATGCGATTGCGACATCGCGCTACAAGCACCGTCTGGAAAACTGCCTGCCGTGACGCACGGCGATCAACAACGCTTGTTACAAGTCCTGAGTAATTTCATATCCAATGCCGCCAAATTCACCCGCAAGGGCGACATCGTGGCAGTGGCGGTGCATGCTGATAGCGAGCGGGTGCGCGTCGAAGTGACCGATCACGGCGCTGGCATCCCGAGTACGCAACAAGCGAAATTGTTTCAACGCTTCGGGCAGCTAGACAAAGGCGACGCCAAATTGCCCGGGACCGGACTGGGTCTGCACATCTGCAAAAAGATCATCGAATTGCACGGCGGTGACATCGGCTGTGACTCGACGCCTGGCGTCTCCACCACATTCTATTTCAGCCTGCCGCGAACGCCAGCGTCCAGTTAAACGGCACAACGACATGATTCTCAACACTCGACAATGGAGCAAGATCACCACTAGGAGTCGCCTAAATGAATTGGCGGTCGTTCCCACCCGATCTGCCACCAACAGTCTTATAACTCGACACAATATAGGCCGCTCTAGCTGTCGCGATGTTTAACGTTCTTGACAAGCAACGCCACTATTACGCTGCCATCGCGCTGCTGACCGTGCTCTATTTTCTGGCCGCCAAGCTGGGGTTGTCCCTCTCTGTGGTCGGCGAAACCGTGACCCTGATCTGGCCACCAAGCGGCCTCGCCCTCGCCGCCCTGCTGCTGTTCGGCGGGCGCTTGTGGCCGGGGGTGGCGCTAGGTGCACTGCTGGTCAACGCCTCCACGGACATCCCGCTGTGGACCGCAGCGCTTATTGCTGGAGGCAATACCCTCGAAGCACTCGCAGGCGTTTACTTGTTACGGCGCATCGTCGGCTTCCAACCTTCACTGACGCGCACCAAAGACGTGCTCGGCTTGGTATTTTTGGCAGCGGGTGTGAGCACCATGGTAAGCGCCAGCATCGGCACGCTCGGCCTGGCGCTGGCTCAAGTGATACCTAGTCACCAGATCGGCGCCACCTGGCTCATCTGGTGGCTGGGGGATGCGATGGGCGATCTGGTCTTTGCACCGGCCTTGCTGGTGTGGGGCGGACTACGCCAAGAGGCCTGGCCGCCGCGCCGCCTCCTCGAAGTCCTCGCCTTGACTGGCATCCTGACCCTGGCGGGTCACACCATCTTCGGCAGCCCACTCGGCCCCGCCAACCATTCCTACCCCACCGCCTACCTGGCCTTTCCCTTTGCCATCTGGGCGGCCTTGCGTTTTGGTCAACGTGGCGCCGTCGTGGCGGTATTACTCATCTCCTTCTTCGCCTTGTTGGGCACCTTGCGCGGCACCGGCCCCTTCGGCGGCGACCTTTCCACGCTGCACAGTCTCATCCTACTGTGCTTGTTCGCCAGCGCGCTCGCTATTACCAGCCTAGCGCTGGCCTCTACGCTCAGTGCCCAAAGACGCGCCGAGGTGCGCATCAAACACCTGGCCCATCACGACACCCTCACCGGTCTTCCCAATCGCCTGCTGTTACAAGACCGACTCGACCAAGCCATCGTCCACGCCGCGCGCCACCAGCAATTCGCCGCGCTATTGTTCATCGATCTGGACCGGTTCAAGGTCATTAACGACACCCTCGGCCACGCCATGGGCGATCGGCTCCTCACCCAAGTCGCGCAACGGCTGCTCACTTGCATGCGCGCCGAAGACACCGTGGCGCGTCAAGGCGGGGATGAATTCGTCGTGGTTTTGGCGCAACTCGAGACCCCTCACGCCTCCACCAGCGTGGCTGACAAGATCGAGCAAGCCTTCTCACCGCCGTTCAACTTCGAGGGCTATGAATTCCATATCTCACCGAGCATCGGAATCAGCATCTATCCCAGCGATGGCGCCGATGTGGAAACCTTGATGAAAAACGCCGACGTCGCCATGTATAACGCCAAGCAGGCCGGCGGCAATCGTCACCACTATTACTCCGAGCAAATGAACGCGCGAGCTTTAGAGCGTCTTTCCTTGGAAAACGCCCTGCGCCACGCCTCGGAGCGGCAGGAGTTTTTCCTACACTATCAGCCCCAAATGGATCTGGTCAGCGGCCGGGTCATCGGCGTGGAAGCCTTGGCACGCTGGCGACATCCGGAAATGGGCTTGGTCCCGCCGGATAAATTCATCCCCCTCGCTGAAGAATGCGGCCTCATCGATGTCCTGGGTAACTGGGTGTTGCGTCAAGCCTGTCGGCAAATCAACACCTGGCGCTCGGCCGGACATCGAGACTTGCGCATGTCGGTCAATCTTTCGGCACGACAGTTCATACATGGCAAACTGCACGAAACGATCGGCGGGGTACTGCAAGATTGCGGTACGCCACCTGAGTGCTTGGAGATGGAAATCACTGAGAGCGTATTGATGCAACACAGCGGCGATAACGTCGAAACGCTTGCCCAGTTGCATGCCATGGGTATGAGCATCGCCATGGACGACTTCGGCACCGGCTATTCCAGTCTGAGTTACCTGAAGCGTTTTCCCATCGACCGGATCAAGATTGACCGTTCCTTCATCCGCGATCTGCCCGGCGACGGCGACGACGCTGCCATCACCACCGCCATCATCGCCATGGCCCATTCCTTGAGCATGAAGGTCATCGCTGAAGGAGTCGAAAACGCCGAGCAGCTAGCTTTCCTACGCGATTTGGCGTGTGATGAAATTCAAGGCTATTTCCTCGGAAAGCCGATGGCCGCCGAAGATTGCGGTCGATTTTTGAGTGAACATGACCAACATCTCGCCGATACGCATAACCCCGCCCCTCCAATCAAACAGGCTCATTAAGTGCCATCTGGTAATTTACTCTTCCCAAGTTCGGGGCGGGGATAAAGACCAAAGAATCGTCATGGCCTTGATTTCTTCAATTATCCAAGTTTTTCCCAGAGGCAAAAGGCGCAAGTAAGTTCTTTCCAGCAGGCAGCTATTGTCTTAGGCACGGCGCCGCGCTTCGTGACAAAATGGCAGCATCAGGGCCTGACTCAAGGAGTGCGCCATGACCCAACGCCGCGTCAAACAACGTATCGTCGCCACCGCCGTATCGGAAGGCGCCGGCGTCACCGTGCGTCGCACCCTCGGCACCCCGGCGCTACGCCACCTCGATCCCTTCCTGATGCTGGATCACTTCAGTAGCGACAACCCCAACGATTACATCGCCGGCTTCCCCGATCATCCCCATCGCGGCTTCAACACCTTCACCTACATGATCGACGGCCACATGCAACACCAGGACAGTATGGGCAACACCGGCGACTTGCGCGCCGGCGGTGCGCAGTGGATGAAAGCCGCCAGCGGCGTCATCCATTCGGAAATGCCGCAACAAAGCGCCGGACTGATGCGCGGCTTCCAATTGTGGATCAACCTGCCCGCCGCCGAGAAGATGAATGCCCCGGCTTATCAGGAATTTTCACCCGACGCCTTTCCCAGCATGGAAACCGACGGCGCGCGCGTGAAAATCCTGCTTGGCCATTACAGCGGAAAATCAGGCCCCATCAGCGACCCTCATACCCAAGTGGAGTATTTCGATGTCACTATTCCTGCGCAAGGGCAGTTTCATCACACTATCGGAAATAACAAGGTCGCAATGATGTATGTTTACGCAGGCACGGCCAATCTCGGCGACACGCACCTGGACACCCACACCCTGGCGGTTCTCGGTGACGGAGATGAGATCGAAATACAGGGCGGCGAACAAGGCGCGCGTTTCATTCTCGTCAGCGGCCTGGCCTTGGGCGAACCCATCGTGCAATACGGCCCCTTCGTCATGAACACCCGCGAGGAAATCGAGCAGGCCATGGCTGATTACCGCCAAGGCCGCTTAGTGCAGAAGAAGGCCAGCATGGTGGGAAACTAACCAATTATTTTCACTAGCAAGGAGCAGACCGACATGAAGGCTATACCTCGATTCAAGTCGACGTTGGCGAGTACAGTACTGCTACTCACGCAATTTTGCATCTCCCACTCAACACACGCCGCGGGACCGGTGGTGAGCTTCAGCCTGGACGTGCAACCCATACTGGCCAGTCACTGCGGAGAATGTCACCGCCCCGGCGGCGCGGGGTACGAAGCCAGCGGCCTGGATTTGCGCAACTATGCGGGGCTGATGCAGGGCACACGCTTCGGCGCCGTCGTGAAGGCGGGTGATCCCGTGAGTAGCACACTGATCCGCCTCGTGGAAGGCCGTGCCGACCCCAGTCTGCGTATGCCGCACGGCCAACGCCGACCTTTGCTCAAACAACAAATCAGCATCTTGAGCGAGTGGGTGCGTCTAGGCGCTAAAGATAACTGAGCGCGGTCATCGTCGCAGGAACCCAATCCATCGTTTCGTTCCTATCCGCCCGAGACGAAGTTACCGCGAACTACTCTCCCAACCGTGTCAACAAACTTTGCACGGTCTCGGTCAGCGCCGCCACTTGCTCTTCCAGTGCACGCAGGCGTAGCTCGTAATCCCCCGAGGTCGCTTCGGCCGCTTTGGTTGCGGGCAGCGTGGTTTCCGTATCGGATACTTCCAACCATAAACAAGCGTAGCGCGCTTCGCGCCGCCCGGGCTGGCGCGGCAACTCTGCGACGTAGGAACCGTCCTCCTGGGTACGCAAGTTCTCCAGCGTCACCATCACCTCATTCAAGTCAGCAAAGGGATGCATGCGCGCCGCGCGGGTCCGCAATTCACCCGGCGTTTGCGGACCACGCACCAGTAGCTCGCACAACAGCGCCAACGCGGGACGTGAAAAATCAAACGCACGCGTCAAGCTACCCGAGAGTTTGTGACCGTACTTGGGCACGCGCGCGCTGAAATCACTCCGCTGCGCCGCCAGGCCCTGCTTGATGATGTCATCGAGGGCGGCCTGCACCTCACCTTCGCTCAACGCCATAACAGGGTCGCGGTTGGATTTCTGATTACACGCCGCGGCCAAGGCATGCAATGACAATGGATAATAATCTGGCGTGGTAAGATCCTTCTCGATCAGGCATCCCAATACCCTCGCCTGCACGGGCGTCAATTTGATATTCATACTTAACTCAATCCTCCGCGCATAGACTCAAATCCTGTGATTTCGCTCACTCAACTCATAGTTTCGACACTGTATCGCACCCACAAATGATGCTCCTCATTCGGTGCGAGCGTCACCACGTCATCCGCAGCGTTGGCGCTTTCCACGCACAGCATGTTGAGGTAGCCGTCGTCGCCGAGATCGCCCATTTTATTGGCTTTCTCTAGCCACGGATTCCACACGACGGTGGCGCGGCTGCCGCGTTTGGCGATACGAATACGGCGCTGCAAACCGGGATCTTCGATGAGGCAGTCGGCGGCCGTGTCGAGGTAGATGCGATCCACTTCCGCAGCGATAGTCACCGACGCATGCTGGTGTTTGCGCAGGCCGCCGTCGACTTTGTCGAGATAGGCGCACCCCTCCAGACCATGCACCTCCACCTTACGCACATCGCTCACTTGGAAATAGGTATGCAAGGCTTGACCGATTTCGACCGACGCAGGGCTGTTGTTGCGCGTGACCAAGTCCATTTCCAGCGTCGCCCCCACCGTGATCTGTAACTGCAAGGCCGTGTCGTGTGGCCACCAGGTACGTGTCGCCTCACTGGAAGGCAGTTCGAACACCAAGCGGGTACGGCCGTCGCTCAACGCTGCGGTGCTCACCACGGCCCACGACGTCGTGCGCGCGTAGCCGTGGGCAGGGAAGTTAGGCTCGCTCGCATGCGGCCCGAACCACGGCCAGCATACCGGCACGCCGCCGCGCAACGACTTTCCGGGCGCGAACTTGGCCGCCTCGGACAGCCAGATAACCGCGCTCTGGCCTTTGGGCGCCCAGGTCATCACTTGGGCGCCCTGCAGGGCCAGGCTGGCGCTGGCCTGGGAATTCTCCACCTCGATGAGCGCCAGCCCCCCGGGACTTTGCTTGAAGGTGACACAGCCGGGGATACCATGGCGGGTGTTCAATGTGGAAATCGAAGTCGTCATGTCGCGTTCTCGCAGCTAGGAGGGTGACACACAGTGTAGCCTCATTGCCCCGTAATCAGGAGCAAGACCGTTCATCTTGTCATGACTGGCCTAGCCCGGAATTCGACAAAAAATTGTAAGTACATTGCGGCGGGCTCTCCCATGGGCGTCATTTTGCACTAAAATGCTCAACTAACTCGGCGTCACTAGAGGAGACCGGCTGCCATGAGCGATAAACTAGAACCCAACAATATCCGCACCTCGGCACTCGGGGCGGAACTCCACGAGGACGAAGCCAAGACCCTGGCCGGCATCATGGACGCGCAACGTCTCAAAGACGGCGAACTGTTGAGCACCGAAGGCGGTGCGGCCAATACCCTGTACCTGTTGGCCGAGGGCAAGCTCACAGTCATTAGCAACATCGATGACGTCGATCAACCGGTCTACACCATGACCGCCGGCGAATGCGCCGGAACCCGAGCCTTCGTCGACCGGACACCGCGTAAAGCGACGCTGCGCGCCGCCGGCAATGCCGTGGTCTATACTTTGGAGCCGGATGCCTTCGAATCGCTGCTGGAACAACATCCGCGCATCGTCTATAAAGTTATGCGTGCCTTGTTCCGCATCACTCACACCAACCTGATGCGCATGAATCAAGAAAGCCAGCAACTCAGCAATTACATCAACAAAACCCACGGACGTTACTAACCTACCGCACTCGCGCCAGCATTCCCTGCTTTGTCATAGAGGGAATGCGCGCGGCGCATTCACTGCGGCGGCGCCACCACCGAGCACTCATAAGCATGCCGACGCGTGATCAGGCCACTGTAGGCGAACACATCCAACAAGTTTTCATAGGATGTTGGGCTGATATGCGGATCGCGCTCCCAACAGCCCAAACGCTGATACGCCCGCACGGTGCTCGTCAATACCTGCCGGTCTATGCTAGGAAAAAAGCCTGCTTCGAATAAACGCGCTGCGGTCTCCTGCGCCGGGGCGTCGATAACGTAGTCCAAGGATTTGCGATAGGCGCGCATGAAAGCCCGCGCCAAATCCGTCGACAGCCACTCGCGCGAGGCGCACAAGCTGCTGAACGCCACCGGGCCGACTGCGTCACCCACCGCCGCCACCACATAACCAATGCCCTCTTGCTCCAACTGTTGCGGCGCCGGACCTTGCAGATGCACATAGTCCGCCCCGCCGTCGCGGAAGGCCTGCGCCATCATTGCCACATCACCCGCGTCAATGGCCTGCAGCGCCGCATATTCCACCCCCATGCGATGCAGTCCGTATTTCAGCATCGCCAGTGGCTGAAAGAAATGATCCACCAACACGCGCCGACCACGCAGCTTGTTCCAAGAAAAGTCCGGGTCGGGATGGCGCGCGGCAATGAAAAATCCATCCCGCGCGTTGATCTGGGCGAAGTGCGCCACATCCGGTTTTTCATCCCGTTCCAGGGCCGCAAAATTCGCCGCCACCGCCGACTGCGACACCTGGCAGCCACCCTGCCTCATGCTATCTAACATGGCCGGCACCGACGTCGCGACGCGGTACTCAGGCTGCAAGCCTTCGTCGCGCAAATAGCCGCCCGCCACAGTCATGAGATAGGGACTATAGAACGCCGAATGGCGGATCGACATCAAGTGGATCTGGGTCATGGTCCTCGTGCCGCAATGAAAGGAATATCAAATGGCGCCATGATAACAAAGACCTGCGCGCGGCTGCGTCGGGGCGCATCCCAGCCACCTGCGCCGGCACAAAAAAAGCCCCGCCTAATAGGCGGGGCCGGACTGCTATTCCAGTGCGCGTCGTCGTACTTAGACGGCGACGACCTTAACAGCATTCAAGCCCTTTGGGCCTTGTTTGACGTCAAACGTCACGCGCTGACCTTCGTCCAGGCTCTTAAAGCCGGAACCTTGGATTTCGGTGTGATGCACAAAGACATCCTTGCTACCGTCCTCGGGAGTAATAAAACCAAAGCCCTTGGACGCATCAAACCATTTAACGACACCAGTATTCACTTAAAACACCTCGAAAATAAATAAATTAAAGAGTGCTTGCGGCCGAATTGACAACAAGCATGCCTAATAGCCCTATGACTAGGACATTGGGGTCATACCTCGTGCAATCACGGCGGCACAAGCCACTCCCACCTCGCCCCATCAGGGACGAGCACATGGTCCACGCTCCTCTCCATCGACAATTCGCTGGAGAGACCGCAAACCCACCGCGCGGCGACTCTGTCACCGCTCTCGGATACATCGCCGGCCTCACAGGCCGACGCTAATTCAAATCTTGCAAGGCCGCGCCCAGACTCAACGAGCAGGTACCGCCACCTCCAAGGTATAGCGACGTAAATTGCGCGAGAAATTTTCTAGCACGGCGTTACCGGTAGTTTCCGCTTCCCGACACCAGGCCTGCAAGGCAGTGACCAGGCTCTCCTGGCTCGCACCGGCGCGCTCCCAGATCTGTTGCAAGCGTTTCTTGTAACCGTACACCAAGTGTAAGTCATCACTGCTACTCAAAGCCTTGGTCAGCACGTGGCGATCACGCTCGCTCAGCAGCGCGTCATTGCGCACCAGTGGCTTGCGAGCACGCTTCAACCAAGTCGCAGTCGCATCCTGCGCCTTACGACACTCGGCCACGAAAACCGGCACCATGACATCCTTGGAAAAACGCGCCATCACCTGAAAACGATTCGCCCACACCGCGCGCACGGTGTCTATGTCCACCGTCGGTTTTACCGGGCCGATTACCGCTGTCGGGGCGAGCTTCTTAACCCGCGCCAAACGCGCCATTTCCAACAGACGGATATACATCCAGCCGATATCGAACTCCCAAGGCTTGGAAGAGAGCTTGGCGGAACTGGCGTAGGTGTGATGATTGTTGTGCAGCTCCTCACCACCCACCAGGATGCCCCAGGGGAGAATGTTGGTGGCCGCGTCGCGACATTCGTAGTTGCGATAGCCCCAGTAATGGCCGATGCCGTTAATGACGCCCGCCGCCCAGAAGGGGATCCAAATCATCTGCACGGCCCAAACAGTGAGACCGGCGGCGCCAAACAACGCAAGATCGATCAGCATCATCGAGCCGATACCCAGCACGCTATGGCGATACACCTTGCGCTCCAACCAATCGTCGGGGGTGCCCTTGCCGTACTTCTCCAGGGTAGCCTGATTGCGCGCTTCCTTTTTGTACAACTCGGCGCCCTGCCATAGAACCTTCTTCAGCCCCAACACTTGCGGGCTGTGTGGATCTTCGGCGGTTTCACACTTGGCGTGGTGTTTACGGTGGATCGCCACCCATTCCTTGGTACGCATGCCTGTCGTAAGCCACAACCAGAAGCGGAAGAAATGGCTCACGGCGGGGTGCAAATCCAAGGCGCGATGCGCTTGATGGCGATGCAAGAAAATGGTGACACTGGCGATGGTGACGTGCGTCAACAACAGCGTGACGCCGACCAAGCCCCACACTGATAAATCCAATAAACCTTCTAGCATGTATTTAGATCCTCTACGGCAAGGTAATAAATAATCAAAGCGTGTTACCGTAGGATTTATGACATCCGGTGCAGCTTGGACGTTGAGAACAAACTCGGGAACAGGCAGTGAAATATGTTTAGATCGTCGACTCTATCGGCCGATACTGGGGTTCAATTGCCGCCCATCATAGCACTAAATGACTACGCGGACCTCATAATTCAACCACAGCGGTTAGGCATTCCCAAAACGGTTAAGTTCCTCTAGGCTGACTCTCGCCCAGCCCGTCTCATGCGGAATCCCTAAATTCATCATAATTCCACAGCCATCAATGACACAATAACCCACTCAATACAATAAGATACAGCATCACCGAGCCGCCCCCCGCTAACGCACGCTACGGCAACGGGCAAAGACACTCCACCCGAAACGCCTACTGATTGCGCATATGATCGGCGGTCTGTTGCAAGGCCTGCATTAATTGTTGGCGCAGCATCGTGTCCAAATTCAACTCGCCCAGTGCCCGTTCCATGCACAACATCCAGGCATCTCGTGCAGCCGCGTCGATAGTGAACGGCAAGTGTCGCGCCCGCAAGCGCGGATGGCCGTATCGTTCGATATACAACGACGGCCCCCCCAACCAGCCGGACAGAAACATGAACAGCTTATCCCGCGAACTCGTTAAATCGGCGGGATGCAGCGCGCGTATGTCTCGCGCCTCGGGGAAACTGTCCATCAAATCATAAAAACGGTCCACCAATTTTCGTAGCGCCAGTTCGCCACCTAGACGCTCATAGGGTGTCAGATTCTCATCCATACTCGATCGCTCCGTGACTAAGGCTCACTCGCCACCCGACGTCGGCTTTCTGCGCAAAGATTTGATTTGACCGCGCTGCGTCTTGTGCTCCAATCGCTTGCGCTGGGCGCCCTTGGTCGGCTTGGTCGCAATGCGTTTCTTACGCATCACCGCCACACTACGGATCAAATCACGCAAGCGAACCAAGGCCTCGTCGCGATTCTTCTCCTGGCTGCGATACTGTTGGGCCTTGATGATAATCACCCCCTCCTTGCTGATACGCTTATCACTCAACTTCAACAAACGTTGTTTGTAGAAATCAGGCAAAGAGGAAGCCGTAATATCGAAACGCAGATGGATGGCCGTCGCCAGCTTGTTGACGTTTTGCCCACCCGCCCCCTGGGCGCGCACCGCGCTGATTTCGATTTCGTAATCGGGCAAGCTCACATGATGGGAGATACGTAACATCACTCACTCGTCATAATTGGCAGAACTACTCGATCACCCCATCGACATAAAGCCAACGACCCGCCTCGCGCACAAAACGGCTTACCTCACGCATGCGGACGGCTTTGCCGTTAAGTTTATAGCGCGCCACAAACTCCACTATGCCGTCGCTGTCGGTCACAGCGCCGCTTTCGACTCGCACGATAGTCAAACCCAGCCACTGCACCGAGTCCTGATCATCCAAATTCAATGCTGGCGGTCGGGTCGTGGCATGCCATGTATCCAGCAGGTAGTTGACATCCCCGAGCACATACGCCGCGTAACGTGTACGCATCAACTGCTCGGCCGTCTCCGGCCACACCTCACCGTCGTGATACTTGCCGCAGCAGTCTGCATAGGACATTCCAGACTCGCAAGGACATAGATCGACCATGGTTAATCACACTCGGCGCTTCAACGTCCCCCCAACCACGACATATCCAACTCCCCCTCTTCCTTCACCGGAAGCGAAAGTAGCGGACGAACCAAGTGGATCTTGCCGGTCAGGCTATAACGCATCGCACGGGTCTGCCCCAGGGTGATGCCTTGAATCTGCCGCATCAAGCCAGACAGTTTGCTAACCGCGTCCATTTCCACTGTCGTTGACCCCAAGCGCGGCAAGGTCACCGAATCACTGCTGACACCGGAAAGAAACGGCTGATCGTTTAATTTCAAATCAAACTGAAAACCATCCAGAGGCAAATCGTAATCGTTAGGATTTTGCAAGCGCAGCTGCACGCGAAAGCGCTGTTCAAACAGACTGACATCAGTGAGATTAAGGCCGGCCAAAGTGACCTGAGGCGGCTCCGGTTGTTTCATCAATGCTGCACAACCACCTACAAACAAAGCCACCATCAACAAGCCCAACGCGGCATAGCCCCGCCGCCAAGTTCCACCTATGGACCGCTCCACGCTAAATGACATGCTCAGACTCCTGGAGATGATTATCCGTACCGTGAATGATAACGGAATGAGACGGGCGGGGTGGTGAATATTTGTTGTACTTACGAACAAGGATAGATGGGAAAAATCAGACCTTCTCCCACACTACCATGCGATTATTGGCCGGCATGGCCTGATCCTGCCGCAGGTGCAAGCTGGCTTGATGCGCTAAGCGCTCGATCGCCTCGAAGTTACGCAGACCGCTGTGAGGGTCACGCAATTTCAGTGAAGCATCGAAATGGGCATTGCTCTCGCTGGTGTAGCGCCCGTGGTAATTAAACGGACCGTACAGCAGAAACAACCCGCTAACGGACAACAGCGCTCCCACCCCGGCGAACATCGCCTCCACTTCATGCCAGTGCATAATATGCGTCGTATTTGCGGAGTACACCGCGTCCACCTCCAACTTAGGCCAAAGAACTTGCGTCACGTTCAACTCCAACGGCCCGCGGGCATTCTCCAGCTCGGCCTCGGCCAACCAGGCGCGTATCCCCTCGTGATACTCGACCCGATCACTGGCGTGCCAAATGAGATGGGGCAATTTCGCAGCGAAGTACACCGCGTGTTGCCCCGTACCGCTTCCGATTTCCAATACTGCGGCGCGCGTCGCGAGCAAAGGCGCGAGCATTTCAAAAATGGGATCGCGATTGCGATCGCAGGCGGTTGAATAAGGTTTCATCTCGCTCTCTTCATGTTCTTGCCTACTTTCCGTCATGGCGCGGTCGGGCCGCCCCTCGCCCACTCGCTTTGTAGAACACTCGCATGCGTGCATCGCACAAAATCCGGGGACCGGCGCAGGCATCCCCTGGTAAGGGGCATGGCCCGGGCAGGCATCAATTCACCAGCTATGCCGAGACCGAGCCGTAGCGACGAGTTCGAACCTAACCTGGCGC
>CALZJG010000026.1 GCA_945787555.1 uncultured Chromatiaceae bacterium
AATCATGTGCTCACGCCTGCCGCGCTGGAGGGAGTTGTTGCGGGTGATGCACCGTCGACGGTGGACGGTTACATCGGTCCCGGCCATGTCAGCGCGGTGATCGGCGCCGCCGCTTTTGAAGGCTTCGTCGCGCAACACCAGCGTCCGCTCGTCATCGCCGGTTTCGAGCCGTTGGATATCTTGCACGCCATATACATGCTCGTCCGCCAACTCAACGCCGGCGTGGCACAAGTCGAGAATCAGTACCGGCGGGTGGTCACGTGGGAAGGAAATCGCAAGGCGCAGGCCTTGCTCGCGCGCGTATTCGAACGCCGTGAGTCATTCGAGTGGCGGGGTCTGGGTGACTTACCCTACAGTGCGTGGCGCTTGTCGCGCACCTACGCCGCTTACGATGCCGAGCGGCGTTTTGAGTTGAGTGTTGCGCAACTCGCCGACCACAAGGCCTGTGAATGCGGTGCGGTGTTGCGCGGCGCCATACGTCCCGAAGAGTGCAAAGTCTACGCGACCGCTTGCACGCCCGACCGGCCGCTGGGCTCATGCATGGTCTCGCCCGAGGGCGCCTGCGCGGCGCGTTATCGCTATGCGCGCCGCGCGTTGGTCGGATCGACCTCGGCTTCGGCCTCCGTATGACGGCAAAGAGCCGGTTTGCCAATGCGCTGCCGCCGCTCGACTTGCGACACGGTCGCGTGGAGCTGAGTCACGGCAGCGGTGGTCGCGCCATGGCGCAATTGATCGAGCATTTGTTCGTGCCAGCCTTCGATAATCCCTGGCTCGCAGCGCTCAACGATCAGGCGGTGTGTGAGCCGCCCGCAGGTCGCCTGGTGTTCACCACTGACAGTTACGTAGTCTCGCCACTGTTTTTTCGCGGTGGTGATATCGGTTCTTTGGCGGTGCATGGCACTATCAATGATCTGGCCATGGCCGGCGCGCGACCCTTATATCTCAGCGCGGGTTTTATCTTGGAGGAAGGCTTGGCGCTCGCCGAGTTGGCGCGCATCGTCGCGTCCATGGCGGCGGCGGCGCGTAAAGCGAATGTGGCAATCGTTACCGGCGACACCAAGGTGGTGGAGCGTGGCAAGGGTGATGGCGTGTTCATCACCACTAGCGGCGTAGGCGTGGTGGCGCCGTCGCTGAACATCGACGCCGGCCGCGCGCGCCCGGGCGATCTTATCCTGGTGAGCGGCACGCTGGGTGATCACGGCGTGGCCATACTTTCACAGCGCGAGCACTTGCGCTTCGACACGGCGCTGCATTCCGACAGCGCCGCCTTGCATGACTTGGTGGCGCATATGCTGGTCGCGGTCTCGGACATACATTGCTTGCGTGATCCCACGCGCGGCGGCTTGGCGGCGACGCTCAATGAATTAGCGCAGCAATCGCAGGTGGGTATGTTGATCCGTGAGCCGGACATTCCCGTGCGTACCGAAGTGATGGCGGCGTGTGAAATTTTCGGCCTCGATCCGTTGTACATGGCCAACGAAGGGAAACTGGTAGCGCTGTGTGCCGCTGAGCATGGGCCGCGTTTGCTGGAGGCCATGCGCGCGCATCCCCTCGGTGTCGAGGCCGCCATTATTGGTGAGGTGCGCGCCGATCTGCTCTGCCTAGTGGAATGCGAGACCGGCTTCGGCGGGCGCCGCTTGGTCGATTGGCTGAGCGGCGATCCCTTGCCACGGATTTGTTGATAATGCTTATCCTGCAGCGCGCAGCGGCGCGCCCAAGTGCAGCGTATAGATCAACAGGGCGGGAATTTGTAATATCAAGATGAGTAATTCATAAGCGGCTTTCTCCACGTCGGCTTGCTCCCAGCGAGAATGAGTCCACTCGGCCAGCGCGTGTGCGCAACCCCAAGCGAGTTTGTGGCCGACATAGGCCCAGATTACGATTAAGGTCGCGACCAGTCCGCTAGGCGCGAGCCGAGTGTCGATACCCAGCGCCGTGCTCAGCCAATGAAACAACAGGGCCGCTGCGGCAATGCCCTGCACGGGTAGTACCAGTCCCGGTATTGCGCCGAGTCCCGGCAGCAGGGGCAACAATATACTGACGATGACGGCGATGTTCAGCAGATGATTGATACGATGCGGTCCGCCGGCCAAGACCTCCGCCAAGGGTGGCGCGCCTTCCACCCCGTACAAGATGGGGTAAGTCATGGTGATAAACACCAATAACAACAAGGCTCGGGCGGCCGGTGCGAGGGCGTGGGCACTGATCCAGGCTGTGAGTGGATTGTGATGCAGGATAGTTTCATAGCGATACTCCAACCACACTAAGGCCAGAGCGGCGACGCCATAGATGATTAGCGCCAGTAGCAGCGTGGGATGGAGTATGACGTCGGCGATGTTCATTAGGTGGCGAGAGGTGTCCCTGGTGCGATGGTATCCAAAATATAGCGGCCGACGCTATTACCTGAGTGAGGCTGGCGTCAGGTCAGCGCGTGGTATAGTGCCGTCATGAGTCGAGTCGAGGTCATCAAGCGCGTCGCATTGGTCGCGGGCCCGCTATTGGGTGTGCTGCTGCCGCTGGTCTTGAAGATTCCCGAACATCCGCAAGCGTCGGCGATGTTGGGCATCGCCGTATGGATGGCGTTATGGTGGTTGACCGAGTGCGTGCCCTTGGCGGTGACAGCCTTGTTGCCCTTGCTGGGCTTGCCGCTCGCCGGCATCGCCAGCGCGCAAGAGACCGCGCCGCGTTACATGACCAGCGTCATGTTTCTGTTCGTGGGCGGTTTCCTCATCGCCCAGGCCATGGAGTCTACCGGCCTGCATAAACGCATCGCCTTGGTCATACTCTCGCATATGCACGCCAGTCCGTGGCGTATCATGTTGGGTTTTGCGTTGACCACGGCGTTCTTGTCGATGTGGATTTCCAATACCGCCACCACCATGTTGATGGTGACCATCGCTGTGGCGGTGCTAGCGCGGCTGGACGCGCAATTGGAGGCCACGGATGTGGCGATGTTAGCCGCGCCCTTGTTGTTGACCATCGCCTATGCAGCCAATATCGGCGGCATGGGAACGCCAGTGGGCACCGTGCCTAATCTCGTGTTTCTGGAAAACATCCAAGCGCATGCCCCCGAGCTGCGGCCCACTTTCATGCAATGGATGTTGGTGGGCGTGCCGTTGGTGGTTCTTGGCTTATTAGTTGTGCTGTTCTTTCTTGGTCGCAAAGTGCGTGGCATGGCCTGGTCCGGCGCCTTGGCGGAAGAGAGTTTGCATAACGAATTGCGCGGGCTCGGGGCGATGCGTCGCGAGGAGCGTTGGGTGGCCTGGGTGTTGGGTATAACGGCCTTGGCGTGGATGACGCGCGAGGGTATCCAGGGTGATGATTTCTCTTTGCCGGGCTGGTCGGCGTTGTTGCCCTATAAAGGCATCGATGACGGCACTGTGGCCATGGCCGCCGCGCTGGCGTTGTTTTTGGTGCCCGCGCAAGAGGGCCGGCCGGTATTGGGACATGGCGCCTTCACTCGTTTGCCGTGGGAAATACTAATATTACTAGGGGGAGGATTCGCATTGGCGATGGGTATGCAGCAATCCGGACTTTCCAAATGGATGGGCGATGGCTTGGCGGTCTTGGCGGCGGTGCCATGGCCCCTAATGTTGCTAGGCATTGCATTCGCGATTACCTTCTTGACTGAGATCACCAGCAATACCGCGACCACGCAAGTGATGTTGCCCATCCTCGCCGCCGTGGCTTTGGGTATGGAGCAAGACATGACAGCTTTGCTGTTGGTGGCGACGCTGGCCGCCTCGTGCGCTTTCATGCTGCCGGTGGCCACGCCGCCCAACGCGATAATCTTTGGTACCAATCGCATCACCATGCGCGACATGATGCGCGCCGGGATAAGGCTGAATCTGACGATGCCCTTAGTGATCGTGGCGATGGTGATATTAATTCGACCCCTGTGGCCGTAAACGCTGGATAAATACGCATGAAATCAGGTGAATCATGAGCATTAGGAACTTTGTTTGCGTAGGTGTGCTGTGGATCCTTTTGGCAGCTTGTTCTGCGACGAGTTTGCTGAGTGAATATGATGAAGAGGCACCCTTCCTCACCTACAAGACCTTTGATTGGGCGCCGCGCGACGCCCAGTCGTCGGGTATCGATGATCTGGGCGCGTTTCGTCTCGATACCTTGGTCCGCGGCGCTTTGTTCAAGGAGCTGACTTCGCGGGCGTATCGGCATCAAGTGTTCGGAGCCCCAGATTTTTGGGTGAATTATCGTGGCGGCGAGGTCATTCGGGTTAAGGAGGGCGGCAAAGCGACCAAACGGGTCATCGCTGACGTCGATGATTTAACCGTTCAGCCCAGCATGCCATCCGGCGCTTTGCTGGTTGAGATCATTGCGCCCAAGAGCGGCCGTGTGCTGTGGCGGGGTTGGCGTGAGGGCGTGCTAGTGGAAGAGATGCAAGCGCCTTCTGCCGAATTCGATGAGCGGGTGCATCGGCTGGTGCGTGAAATACTCCACGATTTTCCACCGCGCTGAGGCGCGTTGCGCGTAAGGATGATGCGCCTGCTCCGACCAAGCCGTATTGTGCACTCATGAGGGGGATCGCTATGCGCTGGATGGTGGCGATAGGAGGGTTAGCGGCCGTGATGGGCGCAGTATGGGCCTTGAGTCCCGCGCCTTCGGCCACCGGCGGGACGGGGCGAGACCAGAGCCGCCTGGTGGTCACCGGCTCCAGTACCGTGGCGCCTCTGCTGGGCGAGATTGCCAAACATTATGAGGTGCATATGTCCGCCGCGCGCGTGGACGTGCAGACGGGCGGTTCGGCGCGCGGTATCACCGATGTGCGGCAAGGTTTGGCGGACATAGGGATGGTGTCGCGGACTTTGAAGGACAATGAGTCCGATTTGCACGCCTATCCCATCGCCCGCGACGGCATCGGTCTGATCGTGCATGCCGACAACCCGCTCAGCGATATTCGCACAGCACAAGTGCAGGCCATCTACACCGGCGCCGTGACTCATTGGCGCGAGTTGGGCGGCCTTGATCAGCCGACCACCGTTGTGCACAAGGCAGAGGGTCGCTCGACCTTGGAGTTGTTCCTCGCCCATTTTGGATTGCATAACACCGATGTGCGCCCGCATATGGTAATTGGTGACAACGCGCAAGGCATCAAGGCGGTGGCGGGCAATCGTGCCGCCATCGGCTACGTGTCCATCGGCGCGGCCGAATACGCTATCGAGCAAGGAACTCCTATCAAGTTGCTGTCGCTGGACGGCAAGCCCGCCAATAGTGGACGGGTGCGCGCAGGCGACTATCCCTTGACGCGCACGCTTACTTTGGTGACCAGTGCGCCAGCGGCGGGAGTGGCGCGCCGCTTCATCGACTATCTCCTATCGGAGCAGGCCCGTGACGTCGTGGTTGGCCAGTATTTCGCCCCCCTCGCGCCGTGATCGTTGGCTGCAGTGGTGCTTGCGCGCCACGGCCTGGGTGGTGGGCGGCATACTGCTGTTCCTGTTGCTATTTCTGCTGCGCGAGGCGTGGCCCGTATTGCGTGATGTCGGCTTGATGCCTTTGTTCGACGACCCGTCCTGGCATCCCACCGAAGGCCGCTATAATCTCTTACCCATGTTGGCCGGTACGCTGTATGCCGCAGTGGGCGCGCTGCTGATCGCCGCGCCACTAGGATGGGCGTGCGCCGCCTATGCCGTGTATTTTGCGCCGCGTCGCTTGGCGGCGTGGTTGCAAAAATTAATCGCCCTGGCCGCCGGCATTCCTTCCGTGGTCTACGGCTTATGGGGCTTAGTAGTATTGGTGCCGCTGATCGCCGCCTATCAACCGCCTGGTGCCAGCCTGATCGCCGCCGTATTGGTGTTGGCCGTGATGATTCTGCCCACGATCATATTACTCACCGAGTCGGCGTTGCGGAGCGTGCCGCGCGAGTTGTTGCACGGTGCAGCGGCCTTGGGACTGGGGCAGTGGGGCAGCTTGCGTCGGGTGGTGGTGCCCGCCGCGCGGTCAGGACTCCTCGCGGCGATGGTGTTGGCGGCAGCGCGCGCGCTGGGCGAGACCATGGCAGTGTTGATGGTGGCGGGCAACGTCGTGCAGTTTCCCGCCACCGTGTGGGACCCCATACGCACTCTGTCGGCCAACATCGCTTTGGAAATGGCCTATGCCATGGATCATCATCGTGCGGCATTGTTCGCCAGTGGCTTGGTGTTAGCGTTATTGGTGATCGCTTTGATGCTCATGGCGGCGTGTCTGCACTCGCCTTGTCCCGCCCGGGAGAGTCGGCGGGGGAGGTGGGCATAGCGCATGGTTAGGGCGGCACAGCGAAACCCGTCTGCCAATTCCGTCAGCGACCGCATTGCCGGTAAGTCGCTGACACTGGCCGCCTTGCTCGTAGCCGCGCTGATCTTATGGGTAGTGGTCGACGTGTTGTGGCAGGGCGCGGGACGGTTGTCGTGGGAGTTCGTCACCACGGCGCCCAGCGACGTGGGCCGCGCCGGCGGTATCGCGCCGATGTTAGTGGCGACGATGCTGATCCTGGCAGTGTGTCTCGCCGCCGCCACACCCATGGCCATCGCCACGGCGATTTGGTTGGCCGAATTCGCTGCGGCCGGCCGCGCCTTGCGTTTGAGCCTTGATGTGTTGGCCGGCATGCCGTCTATCGTGTTCGGTTTGTTCGGTTATGTGTTCTTTGTACACATGCTGGGGCTGGGGTTTTCCATCCTGGCCGGCGGCTTGACCCTGGCTTGTATGGTGCTACCGGTGGTGACCCGCGCTTGCGAGGAAAGTTTGCGCGCCTTGCCCGATGGCTACCGTCTCGGTTGCGCGGCCTTGGGTGTGAGCCGCGCCGCGACCTTGTGGCGCCTGCAGTTGCCCGCGGCCATGCCGGGTCTGGCTGTGGGCATAGTGCTAGGCATCGGCCGCGCTTTGGCGGAAACGGCGGCCTTGCTCTATACCAGCGGCTATGTCGATCGCATGCCCACCTCGTTCAGCGATTCGGGCCGCGCGCTGTCCATACATATTTTCGATATGTCCATGAACGTACCTGGAGGCGACCGTGGCGCCTATGGCACGGCGTTGGTGTTGCTTGTTATGTTGATCGGCATTAATGCTGTCGTGTTCGCCATCTCAACATGGTGGTCAGAAACGAGGCTGGAGCAAGCATGAATCATTACGAGCAGCTAGTGCCGCTACACGCGCAATCGCGGCCGGTGGTGATGGACGCCGACTCAGGGCGGCGTGACTACATCGTAACCCGGGCGCTGAGTATGCACTACGGTGAGCGACAAGTGTTGCGCGATATTTCGCTGCAGGTCGCCGCAGGTCGCATCACTGCCTTGATCGGGCCATCGGGAGTGGGTAAGAGCAGCTTGCTGGCATGCGTCAACCGGCTTACCGACATGCTTCCGGGTGCGCACGTAAATGGAGAGCTGCGAGTGGGGGGCGTAGATGCGTCGCATGCGGCGACGGACGTGATCGCATTGCGGCGCCGTGTCGGCATGATCTTTCAAAAACCCAACCCTTTCCCGCTGTCGATTTGGAATAATTTGGCCTTTCCCCTACGTGAGCATGGTGTGCGAGCTAAGTCACAGCTCACCGAAGCCATTACCACGGCCTTGCAAGAAGTGGGTTTATGGGGCGAGGTCAAGGACCGCTTGCACGCTGCCGCGCTGTCGTTGTCTGGCGGTCAACAACAGCGCTTGTGCATGGCCCGTGCGCTGGCGCTGCAGCCCGAGGCCTTATTGATGGACGAGCCGTGCAGTGCCCTCGACCCCATCGCCGTCGGGGTGGTGGAAGAACTTATCGCGCGCTTGCGAGGCCGTTACACCATGTTGATCGTCACGCACAATCTCGCCCAAGCGCGCCGTCTCGCCGATGATGTCGCCCTGTTGTGGCCGCGTGATGGCGCCGGCGAGTTGGTGGAGCAAGGTCCCGCCGCGCACCTATTTGACTCGCCACGTGCCGCGGTCACGGCGGCGTATCTGCGTAGCGAACGTATCTGAGTGTGTGGTGGCGAGGGCAACAGCCGCTTTGGATGAGCAAACGCTAGATGACTAGCTGACCTAGCCGCCGCCCGGCTGCTAAACTGCGCCGCCATGCTGAACTTTCACCAACTTTCACTCTACCGCGGTCCGCGCCTATTATTTCAGGGCGCGACCCTGGCTGTTCATCCCGGTCACAAGGTGGGGTTGACCGGCGCCAATGGCACGGGCAAGTCCAGCCTGTTCGCCTTGGTGCGCGGTGAACTCAAACAGGATGCCGGTGATTTCAGCTTGCCGCCCCATTGGGTCATCGCCCATGTGGCGCAGGAGATGGCGGAGATCGACACGCCCGCCATCGATTTTGTGCTGGGCGGCGATGAAGAGCTGGCGCAGCTCAACCTCGAATTGCAGCGCGCAGAGGCTAAATGCGATGGTGCGCATCTCGCCGCCCTGCATGCGCGACTCGATACCATAGAGGGCTACACCGCGCGCAGTCGTGCGGCGCGGCTCATGCACGGCCTGGGCTTCAGCGCCGCTCAGGAAACGGCGCTGGTGAATACCTTCTCCGGCGGTTGGCGCATGCGGCTCAATCTGGCGCGGGCATTGATGTGTCGCTCCGACTTGCTGTTGCTCGACGAGCCCACCAATCATCTCGATCTCGATGCTGTGTTATGGCTGGAGGATTGGTTGCGTGCCTATCCCGGTACGTTATTGTTGATCTCGCACGATCGCGATTTTCTCGACAACGTAGTCAATTACATTCTACACATCGAGAATCAGGCGCTGCGTTTGTACGGTGGTAACTATTCGACCTTCGAACGTCGTCGCGCCGAGCAGTTGGCCGGCCAGCAAGCGGCGTATGAAAAACAACAGCATGTAGTGGGCCATATGCAGCGATATGTCGCTCGATTTCGCGCCCAGGCCACCAAGGCGCGTCAAGCGCAGAGCCGCTTGAAGGCGCTGGAGCGCATGACGCAGATCGCGCCTGCGCATGTCGACACACCTTTCCATTTCGAATTCTTCTCCCCGCGACAATTGCCGCATCCGCTGCTCAGTCTGGTCAAAGTCGCGGCCGGTTATGGCGATCACACAGTGGTGAGTGAGGTTACGCTGGAGTTAGCTCCAGGCGACCGGCTCGGTTTGTTGGGCCCCAACGGTGCCGGCAAATCCACCTTGATAAAATTGCTCGCCGGTGAGGTGGCGCCATCGGCTGGGCGCTTCACACCCAGCGCGGGCTTGCGCGTCGGCTATTTTGCCCAACATCAGCTGGAACAACTGCAGCTTCAAGACAGTCCCTTGCAACATCTATTGCGTCTCGATCCGCAAGCCTCGGACCAGTCAATGCGTGATTTTCTCGGCAGTTTCGGTTTTGTCGGCGATGACGCCTTGGCACCAGTCGCACCGTTTTCCGGCGGCGAAAAGGCGCGGTTGGTGTTGGCCTTGTTGGTGTATCAGCGCCCCAATGTATTGCTGCTGGACGAGCCCACCAATCACCTCGATCTAGAAATGCGCCATGCCTTGGATATGGCGCTACAGGAATTTGCCGGCGCGCTGGTCTTGGTGTCGCATGATAGGCATTTATTGCGCACGGTGTGTGATGCATTCGTGCTGGTCGCCGATGGGAGCGCGCAATTCTATGCGGGCGACTTGGACGATTACCGGCGTTGGTTGTCGCAGCGCGGCGACGCCGCTGCAAGTGCGACGAGCAAGACTGAACACGGTGCCGAAGCGCGCAAGTCTAAACGTCGTAACGAAGCCGGCCGACGCAATCGCCTGCGCCCTCTCAAGCGCGACGTGGAGCGCTGGGAAAGTGTCCTGGAAGGTTTGAACGCGGACAAAAGTGCTTTGGAGCAGCAATTGGCCGACCCGGTTGTCTACGAGAGGCAACACAAGGAGCGGCTGCGTGCGGTGCTGGCAGATCAGGCGCGTTTGCATCAGCAGCTCGCGCACGCCGAGGAGCAATGGTTATTGGTCAGTGAAGCATTGGAGGAAGCCGCGCGCGAGGATTGATGGCGGCTACAGCCGACCACACTCCCATGGTCCAAACTCACGACGTAGTCTGCGGCATGGAGCGCTGCGCCCTATATCGGCTGGCAATTTTACAGTTGTTTTCCTCTCGTCTGTCGCTTGCGCAAAAGAAAACATCTACCCTATGCCGCATTGAATTGAGTGCCAACCGTGCATTGCGTGACTTGTTGCGGTCGCGTAATGAATGTGCACGAGAGAGAAAGCCATGAGTGATAACAATACCGCTAATGCATGGGGATTCTTCCGTGCCGGTGGCTTCGATCAAGTGCGTTTGGACAGTGGCGAGGACATCGATCGCTTGCGGCTGGACGTCAGCAACGCTGCCAGCGACGAGGCCGATGCACAAGTCATCAAGGACACCATCGATAGTCTAGGTGCTGCAACAGAGCGCCCCGAGCAACCGCGATCAATCCAGCCAGCGCGACTCAGTTCTACGGCGAATTGACAGTCTGTGGAGGCGCGTGGTGTAGAGGCGAGGTGCAAGCCGCGACGGTGTTGCCGCGGGGCGATAATCTGGCCGCTGCTTACGCCGCGTTGGATGCGCCGCACTCGACGATTATTAAGACGTTATGCGTAATAATTAATTCATCAGGCGGCAAAAAGGAGGTAATCACTTGTTAAAAATAGCAGACGATGAATTCAGTCAATACTTAATAAACTGATTTTGATGGAGAAAAATATCATGAGCATGATGAAAGAGTTTAAAGAATTTGCGGTTAAGGGCAACGTCATCGATATGGCCGTCGGCATCATTATTGGCGCCGCATTTGGCAAGATCGTTTCATCCTTTGTTGGCGACGTCATCATGCCGCCAATTGGCGTGCTGTTGGGAGGAGTCGATTTTTCCAGTTTGGCATTCATAGTTAAAGAGGCCGCAGAGGGCGCGCCAGCCGTTGTGATTAGTTACGGTAAGTTTGTCCAAACGTTGGTCGATTTTACGATTATTGCGTTTGCTATATTCATGGCCGTGAAGGCTATAAACTCGTTCAAGAAAAAGGAGGAGGCGGCGCCAAAAGCACCGCCAGAGCCTTCCAAGGAAGAAGTGCTGCTTACGGAAATAAGAGACTTGCTGAAAGATCGCAAGTAAGTCGCCAGGGCGAGCGCGCCGAACAACAATCGCGTCCGTTATCGCTGCCATGAGGGCCGCCCTGAGATGCAAGGAAGAAGATACTTCGCATTGGCCGTCAAAACCTAGTTCGCCGCTGTGGAAAGTCGAAGCGGGTAAGCAGGCTCACGCGGAGGTGGAATAGCACGGTCGTGTATCCGGGCGCGAAATATTGAGCGTTGGTGCCCGGCGCGCAACGCTCCATCGGCGCCCCTCGGCGGAACAGGGTCAAGCCAGGTGGGAAAGGTTGTTGATGCGGCGGTCGCCTTGGATGCAGGCGTCTATCGCTTCAACATGCCGCAGATCATGGCCGGCTTGGGCGCGCCGACGGTGGATGAAGCGCCAGCTGCCGAGGTGTGCGTTGCCGAACCGACTCAAGAATAGGACGACTCCTTCCGCTTTGCCGGCCCCGGTTCTTACCGGGGCCGTTTTTTTGCTGCGACTAGAATCGATAGATCAGAGACAAGAGCATCTCTAAGGATCCACTGACGCCGCGCTGGTGGCGTTGGAAACGAGCTCAAAATATTTATGTAATTGATGTAAACTGTGCTTATTAGCTCGTTGCCGCCTTGCCATCATCTGTTTGATTGAATTGTTAGAGGCGCCCACAAGGCGATCATTCCGCCGCGGTTCAATTCGCCGTCGATCCGGTCGGTGAAATCGCCGATCTCTCCGGAGCGCCACTAGCTCACGTCGAGGGAAATACGGCGGAAGGGGTAGCCCAGGCTGAGGCCCCATAGAGATCCACGCGCTCGTGCTCGCAGAGAAGAGCGATGTTCTGCGCGGCCGGCAGGCTGCCGTGGGACTAGGGCGCCCGCGCTTTGAACGCCGAGCCGGTGAGGAGTTGCGCAGACGGGTCATCCGCCTGGCGGTGGTATATAACTCAGTACCAGCGACAGTCTGACCGCCTGCCCGGATAGCGCGCCGGTAGGGAGCATGAAGTCGGTCTCCCATGGAATGTGGGGGGTCGGTACCGGGGGCGGCCCGCACCAGTCTGGCGTGCGCTCCATGTGGGCGGCCATGGATGTGCGCGTTGATTATTGGGCCGTGTTGGGGGTATACAGCGCGGTTTTTCATCGGAAGTGCAGTCATGATTAAGTTGCGAACCTATATCTTCATCGATTCGCTGCAACCGCAGCTGGCCGAATATCTGGGCACGGTCTCCCAGGGTTTTCTGCCTATCCCCGGAGATGCCTGTTTATGGCTGGAAGTAGCGCCGGGCATGGCGGTGCATCGGTTGACCGATGCGGCCCTCAAAGCCACTCGGGTGCGTCTGGTACAACAAGTCGTCGAGCGTGCCTTCGGTTCGATGTTGATCCATCATCGCGATCAGAGTGATGTCCTCGAAGCCGGCCATATCGTCCTCAATCATCTCAAAACCAGCGAGGATGCGCGGCAGAAGTGCCGTATTGCTTGGGCTGAAATCATCCGTTCCATCACTCCCGACCATGCCGTCGTGATCAACCGCCAAGACCGCCGCGGTTCCATGATTCTGCCTGGGCAAAGCATGTTCATCCTCGAAAGCGAGCCCGCCGGTTACATCGTCTACGCGGCCAACGAGGCGGAAAAAGCCGCCAACATCACCCTCGTCGACGTCAAGGCCGTCGGTGCTTTCGGCCGTCTCACCCTGGCCGGGAAGGAAGCCGACATCGATGCCGCCGCGCATGCCGCCATCGACGCACTGCATGGTCTGTCGGGTATAGAGAGCTGATTCTTGGATCGGCGTCCTGCCCGTGCTCGATACGTAATCCAGCGCAAACATGCCGGTGGCATTGCGGTTAGGAGGCGGCGAATGAAATGCGCCGCAGCGTCGTTCGCAATTGATGCGGTCGTGTCTCACCGTATTCTACGAAGTGCTGAAGAACTCCGCTCGGTATTCCGATCTTTACGCCAATAGGCCGCCGGCCTGGCTGCATGACCTGAATTCAAGGAGCGCCGATTTAGCTTTGCCGTATTGATCTTGCCAAACGCTCGATGGTCAGGCCTTGTACTAGGATTGAAAACACCACCACGATGTAGGTCAGCGTGAGCAGCAGACTGCGCTCCGGTCCGGCAGGCAGGGAGAGCACCAACGCGACCGAGATGCCGCCCCGTAACCCACCCCAGGTGAGGATCTTGACGACGCCGGGGCTGAACGTTCGGAGCGGGCGCATGGCGCCTACTAGCGTGCCGACGCTGATGAAGCGCGCCAGCAAGGCGGCCGGGATCATCAATGCCGCCGCGATCAAAAACTCAGCGCTGACTTTGAGCGCCAGCAGCTCCAGGCCGATGAGCAGGAACAATACGGTGTTGAGCACTTCGTCGATCAGATGCCAGAACTGGTCGATGTGTTCGCGACTCTTGTCGCTCATCCCCAGCCGCCGGCCGTGGTTGCCGACCAGGAGTCCAGCCACCACCATGGCCAACGGCCCCGAGATATGGAGGGCATCGGCCAGCGCGTAGCCGCCCATCACCAGCGCCAGCGTGATCAAGACTTCCACTTGATATTGGTCGATACTGCGCAGCATCAAATAGCCAAGATAGCCCAGCAGGAGGCCAAACAGCGCTCCACCCACCGCCTCTTGCAGAAACAGCAGCCCGATTTCAGCGGCGCTCACTTCATGTCCGCCCACGGCGATGCCGAGCAGCACCAGGAATACCACCACTGCTACGCCGTCATTGAACAGCGATTCCCCGGCGATCTTGATCTCCAGCGACTTGGACACGCCGGCGGTTTTGAGAATGCCCATCACGGCGATCGGGTCGGTGGGCGAGATCAGGGCGCCAAAAAGCAGGCAATAGACAAAGGGCAGCGAGATCCCCAGCCAAGCGAAGATGTACCAAGCCGCGATAGCTAGCAGCAGCGAGGAAATCAGTACGCCGCCGGTGGCGAGCGTGAGTATCAGCCACTTCTGCTTGGCCAGGTCGTTAATATTGACATGCAGCGCCCCGGCGAAGAGCAGAAAACTCAGCATGCCCTGCATCAGCGCCTCGGTGAAATCGATGCTCTGCACCAAGTCCTTGGCATAATGCACCGATTGCACGCCCAGCGCGCCGGCAATGATGACAAGAAGTGATGCCGCCATCGCGATGACCATGACACCGATGGTGGTCGGCAGGCCGATGTAGCGGTAGTTGAGATAGCTGAACACCGCGGCGAGCGTGATCAGGATGGCGATGATGTTGAGCAGTTCCATGATATGTCACGTCAGGTGAGGGGGGGGAAGCGTCGGTCTCAGAATCTAGCAGATGCAGCTAAGGCTACACCCGCTGTGTCGCTGCGCTGTGGGTCGCGGTTCCGGGAGATGATCTGACAGGGAGCAGATTCTCATCTTAATCCCGGTCGGTTGCCTCCTATTGGGGGATACTTAGCTCGGCGTTAACGATGCCTCATGCTTGAAGCTGAGTAGGCAATGGCTTCTTCACTCCCTCTTCCGGGGATAGGAGAGGGCCGAGATGAGGGCCTAGAGAAAATCGCCAACCTTCGGGGAGTACTTCTTTTTCTAGTCCTCTCCCTTGACCCTGCGGGCCGTGGTCCCTTCTTATCCGCTATAATCTCCCCCCAGACCCATCGCACAACCGCTTCCATGTCTGACATACTCCTCACCACCCTCAACGCTCGTTATTTCCACGCCTCATTGGGGCTGCGGTACTTACTCGCCAATCTGGGCGAGTTGGCGGAGCGGGCGCGGCTAATGGAATACATTGTCGACTCGCGGTCAGCGGATATTGTCGAGGGCTTATTGCGTCACGAGCCGCGCATCGTCGGCTTAGGGGTGTATATCTGGAACGTCGAGCTGGCCACGCAGGTGGTGGCGATGCTCAAACAGGTGCGGCCCGAGTTAGTGGTGGTACTCGGCGGGCCGGAGGTGAGTTACGAGCAAGAGGCGCAGGAGATCTGCGCGCTGGCCGATTACGTGATCGCCGGGCCGGGCGAATTGGCCTTCGCCGATCTATGTCGGCGGGTGCTGGCCGGTGAGCGGCCCGCGCAGCGTTTGATCGCCGCGCCGACGCCGCGCCTGGCCGACTTGGTCATGCCCTACCAACATTACACCGACGAGGACATCGCGCAGCGTTTCTTGTACGTGGAGGCGTCGCGCGGCTGTCCCTACAAATGCGAGTTTTGCTTGTCGGCGCTGGACAAAACCGCCTGGCCGTTCGAGTTGGAGCGCTTTCTCGAGGAAATGGCCGCGCTGTATCGACGCGGCGCCCGCCATTTTAAGTTCGTCGATCGCACTTTCAATCTCAAGATCGACACCAGTGTGCGTATCCTCGAATTTTTTTTGGAGCGCCTGGACGAGAAGCTATTCCTGCATTTCGAGTTGATCCCCGACCATTTGCCCGAGCGCTTGAAGGCGGTGATCACGCGTTTTCCGCCCGGTAGTCTGCAGTTCGAAGTCGGTATTCAAACCTTCAATCCCGAGGTGCAGGCACGCATCAGCCGCCGTCAGGACGACGCCAAGGCAGAGAGCAATCTGCGCTGGTTGCGCAACGAAACCCATGCCCATCTGCATACCGACCTCATCGCCGGTTTGCCGGGCGAGAATTTGGCCAGCTTCGGCGCGGGCTTTGATCGGCTCATTGCGCTTGATCCGCACGAAATCCAAGTGGGCATATTGAAGCGTTTGCGCGGCGCGCCCGTTATTCGCCACACCGAAGCGCACCTCATGCGCTACAACCCGTATCCGCCTTACAACGTGTTGGCCAGCGATAGGCTCGACTTCATCACCTTGCAACGCATCAACCGCTTCGCGCGCTATTGGGACATGATTGGCAACTCCGGGCGTTTTCGTGTCAGCCGATCCTTGATACTGGGTGAGGCTCCTTACCTGCGCTTCATGGCCTTGAGTGATTGGCTCTACGCCGAGACCGGTAAGACCCATCGCATCGCCTTGGATCGATTGTTCGAGCTGGTGTTTCGCGGTATGGCCACGCAGTTGGATGTGACGCATGAGGCCGCGGTGGCGGCGCTGGGCGAGGATTACGCCGCCTGCGGCGGTCGTGCCGAGCTTAGTTTTCTGCCCTCTACTGGACGGTCACGCCAGGTTGTGGCGACGCGCGCGGTCGGGCTGCAACGCCAGCGTCGCCACCTGGGTTGACGTTGCAAGCTGTTAGATCGCTCGCAGCCAGGGAATGTTTGTCCCCGAACCCCGCTCCTCTCATAGAAGGGGGGAGAGAGCCAGAGATCTGCCGGATATGCGGCATGGCTCCTTGCCATACATAACTTGAAGACCGATCTGAGCGTCGAATTACTTTGCACTCGTGTGCTGAGCCGCCACTCTGAGCACGATTTCGTATCCTTCGTGATGCGTGGCGCAAGAAAGGAATAGCCAACAAAATAGATCGGTTATGATTGATGCGGGGGGTTCTGTGGGGTCGTGGCCCCAATACTGCATTAACTCTTCGATTGGCTTGTCGCGTACAGGGAGGTGCCTAGGTCGTAGTTGTAGAGAGGTATCCAATGGCACCTTGCAGTATTTCCGTTTCTCTTTCTTCTCTTCATCGTGCACTGATCCTACTGTTCCCCTTGTTACTCCTAGTTCCCGCCGTCCAGGCCGTGCCGCTGTCGTTGGCTCACGGCACGGGGGATATGCTGCTGCTCGAAGGCGCGAGTCAAAGCGTGTTGCGCATCAGCCCCGCCGGCGCGGTGTCGGTGGAGGTGGCCCGCCATGACATCCTCGCGCTGACCGGCGGTTCGAGAGCCTATTTCAATGATCGCGGCATCGCCGTGGATGCGCGCGGCGATTTCTATTTCACTGATTACATGACCTGCATCCTGCTCAAGAAGTCCGGCGATCAATTGAGTGTGTTGGTGCGTCCATCCCGGAGCTATGACTTGTTGGGTGGTGTGGTCGATCCCAATGGGCTGGTCGTGGGCGGCGACGGCGGATTGTATGCCAGCGACGAGTTGTCGGATTCGGTGCTGCGCATCGACGCTGAAAGCGGTGAGCTGCGCATCTTCACGGCTCATGAGGCCATGGCCGGGCTGCCGGGGATAGCCGGTGTCAATCTGGTAGGCGGCATGGCCATTGGTCATGACGAGACGATTTATGTGCAAACCGATCGTGATGTGGATGCGATCTTCGCCATCGACGAGAGCGGCGTTCCACGGGTGCTGGTGACCGAAGACGATTTGCGCGCGCTAGGCGTAGAGCATCCTTCCTTTTCCGGCTTTATGACCATCGCCCCCAACGGCGATCTCATCGTCGCCTCCACGGACATGCCACGGAGTATTTACCGCATCACGCCCGCTGGGCAGATCAGTCTGTTCTTGTCGGAGGAAACACTGACTGCCGTGGTGGGCACCCTCGGCACCTTGAGCATCGGTGCCGGCATGGCTTTCGACTCGCTAGGCAATTTCTATCTGGCCGAGGAAGGGAGCGACAGTATCTTCAAATGGCTGGTGGCCGACATGGCGACGGGTACCATCGATGCGGCGTCGGGATTCAGTTTCGTATCGGCGCAGACGCTGTATGACGCTACCGGGTATCACCCGGATTTGAAGGGGGGCATCGCCTTCCTGCCCGTGCCAGTACCGTCGAGCTTGGCGCGGGTGCAGGCCGTGACGACACCGGCGTCATTGCCGCTGCTGGGTATTGGTCTGCTGACCTTAGTGGTAATGCGTCGGCGTGGTCGAGTACGGTGACCTATTACTATTAGCAAGCCCACGCCCAGAGGAGGCGGACTGTGTGAAGCTCAATCCTCGGAGTCCGATTGTTTGCTGATGGGCTTGTGCAGCTTCACCGCTGCGGCGGCGCGCTTGGTGCGCATGCGGATGTTGAGCATCTCCACCGCCACGGAGAAGGCCATGGCGAAATAAATGTAGGCCTTAGGGATGTGGAAATCGAGACTCTCACCGATCAAGGCCATGCCCACCAAGATCAAGAAGCTCAAGGCCAGCATTTTGACGGTGGGGTGACGATCGACGAAGTCCCCGATCGGCTTGGCGGAGACCATCATGATAGCGACGGCGATGACGATGGCAATCACCATGATCGAAAGTTGCTCCACCATGCCCACCGCTGTGATGACGGAATCGAGCGAGAAGACGATGTCGATGATGGCGATCTGCACCAAGATGGCGCCGAACGAGGACGCCATCGCGCCCTTCATGGTCTGCGCTTCTTCCGGACCTTCCAGACTGTTGTGGATCTCGTGGACGCTCTTCCACAGCAGGAACAGGCCGCCGCCGAGCAGGATTAAATCGCGTCCGGAGATCTCGTAACCGGCCACGCTGAACAGCGGTTCTATCAGACCCATCATCCAAACTAGAGCGAACAAAAGCAGAATGCGGGTGCCCATCGCCAGGGCCAAGCCCAGCCGGCGCGCCAATTCGCGTTGTTCAGGGGGCAGTCTGCCCACCAGGATGGATATGAAAATGATATTGTCGATACCCAGCACAATCTCCAGGGCCGTCAAGGTGACCAAGGCGATCCAGGCTTCGGGGCTGGCGAGCCATTCCATTTAACTGACTACCTCATGATGATCTTTGACGAGCGGATGTTAGCGGCTGAGGGGCGAGGATGGAAGGTGGCAGCGGGATTTCATTTGCGGAACAACCAGAACAGCAGCGTCAGCAATAGACTGACGATGATGGACGTGGTCAGCGGAAAGTAGAAGCGGAATCCCTCTTTCTCTACCGCAATGTCGCCCGGCAGTCGCGCCAGCCCCAACTTTTGCAGCCAGGGCCACAGCAGGCCGAGGGCGACCAGTATCACTCCGATGATGATGAAGGTTTTGGCCACGGCGCCGCCTGTCATGAGAGACACAGATAATCCCGGTGTTGCATACGACCATGGCTCCGCGCAGCTGTTCCCATCCTCTAAAACAGTGAAATCCACCCCGCTGTCCTGTCCTGGTGACGATGCCCTGTTTCCTCCCGCCTGGCTGGGGGATGACTTAGTACAAGAATGATCTAAGTCAGTGTGCGCACTCCCTCTGGGGCCCCCAGGATCAGTACATCGGCGGGGCGCAGGGCGAAGATACCGTTGGTGACCACGCCGGGAATGTTATTGAGCTCGGCTTCGAGTTTGGCCGGCTCCATGATTTGCAGGCCACGCACATCGAGGATCACGTTGCCATTGTCGGTAGTGAAACCTTGGCGTAGCACCGGTTGGCCGCCTAGCTTGACGATTTGGCGCGCCACATGGCTGCGCGCCATGGGGATGACTTCGATGGGCAAGGGAAAGGTGCCGAGGATGTCCACCAGCTTGGATTGATCGGCGATGCACACGAATTGCTTCGCCACCGCCGCCACGATTTTCTCGCGCGTCAAGGCACCGCCGCCGCCCTTAATCAGTTGCAAATGACGGTTGGTTTCATCGGCGCCATCCACATATACACCAATCTCGTCCACGGCATTGAGATCCAGCACTTCGATGCCATGCTTTTTCAGCCGTTCGGTAGAGGCCGCCGAACTGGATACGGTGCCGTCGATCTTGTGTTTGATGCCCGCCAGCGCATCGATAAAGAAATTGGTGGTAGAACCGGTCCCCACGCCGACGATGGTGCCCGCCTGCACATGTTGCAGGGCGGCGGCGGCGGCGGCTTTCTTCATGGCGTCTTGTGACATGGCTAATCTCCACTTAACAGGATTCGGTCTTAGCTTTGATGATACTCAGCTCGCCGAATAAAGTCATGATACGGGCGCTGGCAGGGGCTGCGGCAAGCTGCTAATGTATCGCCATGCCAAAGAAATACCTAGAAAAAATCCTCAAGGCGCGGGTTTATGACGTAGCGGTGGAGACACCGTTGGATGACATGCCGCGTTTATCCAAGCGCTATAACAACAGCGTGCTGCTCAAGCGCGAAGACTTGCAACCCGTGTTCTCTTTCAAGCTGCGCGGCGCCTATAACAAGATTGCGCAATTGAGCGAACAGGAGCGTCTGCAGGGGGTAATCGCCGCCTCGGCGGGTAATCATGCGCAGGGCGTGGCCTTGGCCGCGCAGCGTTTGAGTATCCAGGCGTTGATCGTCATGCCGCGCACCACGCCGGATATCAAGGTGGCTTCAGTGCGCAGCATGGGCGCTAAGACGGTATTGCACGGTGACACCTACGACGAGGCCTATCGTCGCGCTGCGCAATTGGCAGACGATAAGGGTATGACATTCGTACATCCCTACGACGATCCCGATGTCATCGCCGGACAAGGCACGGTGGCGATGGAAATATTGCGTCAGCATGAGACGCCCATCCACGCCATTTTTGTGCCGGTGGGCGGCGGCGGCTTGATCGCCGGTGTGGCCGCTTATGTGAAGGCGCTGTATCCCGAAACCAAGGTGATTGGTGTGGAGCCTGACGATGCACCCTGTATGTATCAGGCGCTCAAGCGCAAGAAGCGGGTGATTCTTGATCAAGTGGGCATATTTGCGGACGGTGTGGCGGTACGCCAGGCCGGCGCCGAGCCGTTCCGAGTGGCGCGCAAATGCGTCGATGAGGTGATTTTGGTCGGTACCGATGAGATTTGCGCGGCGATCAAGGATATTTTCGATGATACGCGCTCCATCGCCGAACCGGCCGGTGCCTTGGCAGTGGCGGGACTGAAGAAATACGTCGAGCGCGAGGGTGTTTCCGGCGAACAGCTCATCGCCATCGATAGTGGTGCGAACATGAATTTTGACCGTTTGCGTCACGTTGCCGAGCGTGCTGAGGTGGGCGAACGCAACGAAGCCATACTCGCGGTCACCATCCCCGAGCGACCAGGCAGCTTCCGAGCTTTCTGCGAGGCCATCGGGATGCGCTCGATCACTGAGTTCAATTATCGCTACTCGGATGCCGGACTGGCCCATGTCTTCGCCGGCATACAGCTGCGCGGCGGCGACGAGGAACGGCGTACCATCGTCGAAAAGCTGCGAGCAGAGGGTTACCCTGTGGTGGATCTGACCGAGAACGAAGTGGCTAAACTACATGTGCGCCACATGGTCGGTGGACATGCGGCTGGCGTGGTGGACGAGGCGGTCTACCGTTTCGAATTCCCGGAACGGCCGGGAGCCTTATTGCGCTTCCTCACCAGTATCGGTCAACGTTGGAACATCAGTCTGTTTCATTATCGCAATCACGGCGCCGCCTACGGACGCGTATTGGTCGGCGTGCAAGTGCCGAGCGGCGATAAAACCGGTTTTCAGTCTTTTCTCTCCGAGCTTGGATATCCCTACGTCGAAGAGACCGAAAATCCGGTTTATGAGCTTTTCCTGCGCTAGATTTGAGTTCGCCCCCCTGAAACGGGAGGGTGCGGGGCCGGTAATGCATACACGAAGGGCCTGCTGAGCAGGCCCTTCGTACAATAAAAGCGTCGGAACTGCTATTTTCCCGACGCCCGGTTACCACCTACTTTCTGGCAGCCGTTTTCCTTTTGGCGGTTTTCTTTCTGGCCGTTTTCTTTTTCCCGGCCTTTTTCTTACCAGCCCGCTTCTTGCCGGCGACCTTCTTCTTGGCCGCTTTTTTCTTACCGGCTTTCTTCTTGGCCGCTTTTTTCTTGCCGGCCTTCTTCTTGGCTACCTTCTTCTTGGCAGCCTTTTTCTTGCCGACCTTCTTTTTGGCTACTTTCTTCTTAGCAGCCTTTTTCTTGCCGGCTTTTTTCTTGCCGGCCTTCTTGCGGCCTGCGGCCTTCTTGGTGGTCGCCTTTCTTTTAGCGGTTACTTTCTTCCTTGCTACCGCTTTCTTCGTCGTCGACTTCCGCTTGGCAGTCGACTTCTTTTTGGTGGATTTCTTCGTCGCCATTGTAGTTCCTCCTTAATGTGAACGTGACGTTCGCTAGTAAGTATAAACAACTTCTTTAAAAATCAAAGAGTGTTTATTACAAAACAGTATCGAACGATGAAATGGATTCCTTTAGAGATTTCCACTGAAATGACCGTTTTGATGCGTGCGTAGTTGCTGATGAGTGCTCGTTCAGTGTTGCGATGAGTGTTCGCAGGAGAGTCATGGTGGACGTTGATGGAGGGTATTCGTTGGCGTCGGTGTGCGGTCTTGATGTTAAAAAAACGCTTTATTTGAGGCTTAATGCATTGGGCGGGTGTTTATTAGGCAGGTCTATTCTATGTGTAGGATGTGGTTCCATTGTGCCTTGGTGACGGGCATGATCGAGAGTCGATTGCCGCGGTTGAGTAATGGGAAATCGTTGAGTGCGGGGTGCGATTTTAGCTCCGCGAGGCTGATGTGGCGATTGAGTCGGCGCCGAAATTTTACATCGACCATGTACCAGCGAGGTTGGTCGGAGGCGCTTTTTGGGTCGTAGTAAGGGCTATCGGGGTTCAGTGCGGTATGGTCAGGGTAGCCCGCGCGAACGATTTCAACGATGCCGGCGATGCCCGGTTCTTTACAGTTGGAGTGATAGAAGAAGGCCAGATCGCCTTCCTTCATCTGGTCGCGGAGCATGTTGCGTGCTTGGTAATTGCGTACGCCGTCCCAGTGTTCGGTTTGCTTGGGCTTGAGCGCCAAATCGTCGATGCTGAACGTTTCGGGCTCTGATTTCATCAGCCAGTAGCGCATGGGGTGTTTCCTGTATGAGATACGCGGTTTAACGCGCGAAGAAGTGGAGTCTGGTCTCGGTGGCGATGCCGTCCAAGGGTATGTCCCAAGGTTGGGTGGTGAGCGTCGAAACGTGCTGGCACTCATGTGCATAGCCCAGCAAGCGCGGTTTGCGCCAATGGCGACGATGCCACAGAAACGCCAGCGTGCGATCATAATAGCCGCCCCCCATGCCCAACCGATTGCCGTGATCATCGAAAGCCACCAGCGGCACTAGCATTAGATCCAAGCTTCGGGCGCTGATTGCACGCAGGCCGGCGTAGTCCGGCTCCGGTATGCCGTAGCGATTGGGGCTCAGGGCGTCGCCATGGTGATAGGGGACAAATCCCAAACGTCCATTTCGAGTGATGATGGGTAAATAGCAGCGTTTGCCCAGCGCCCAAGCGCGCGTGAGTAACGGCCAGGGATCCAGTTCGCCATCGTTGCTGAGATAGAAAGCGATGTGTTGGCTACGACGGAACAGGGTATTGGCCGTCACTAAACGCGCGGCACAACGGGCGGCATCGACTTGTTGGTGCTGGTCGAGGCTGCGACGCCGGTCGCGCATCCAGCGGCGGATGTCGGCGCGTGAGGCGTCGGGCGGGGGATTAAAAGGGGTCGACGCAGACGAGGGCTGGTGTTGGCCGGGGGGCTGTGGCTTCATCCGTTCTGTGCTTCGCATAGATGGAAAGTGCATCCTCCACGAGAACCGTCGCCAACCTTCGCCCTTGAACCATCAGGTTCAGGTGGGGAAGCGTGCGGCGCCTCAGGCTTTCCGCTCGGTGGCGGACATGCACACCGGCGTCGTCGAAGCGTCCCCGTAGCGAAAGTATTAGGGTCAAGGAGAATGATGGTTCGCTGACGAGAGCCGCAGAGGATGCGAGAAGATTGTAGCGCGATCAAAGGGCCAGCGACAGGGGGTGGATCACAGTTCCATTTGCCGGGTTTCTTGCAGGGCGGCGTCGATTTTGTTCTGTAGGGCGCGGATGCGATTGCCCAGCGAGAGGTCCACCGGCTGTGCTTCCTGGCGGCTTTGCATGAGCAGTTCATGGGCCATGTTGAGAGCGGCCATGACGGCGATACGGTCGGCGCCCACCACTTTGCCGCTATCGCGGATTTCCTTCATCTTGCGGCTCAAATAGGCCGCCGATTCCACCAGCGCTTCACGCTCACCCGGCGGGCAGCCAATGCGATATTCCTTGTCTAAGATATGAATGGTGACTGGGGTGGAGTCGCCGTTCATGATTCGGATTCCATGGCCTTGAGGCGCATTAACATCATTTCCACCTGCGCACGCGCATGATCGTTCTTCTGCGCCAGTTTGGCGCGCTCAGTGGTCAGAGCCGTTTGTTGATGACGCAACAGGCGGTTCTCGTCCTTGAGACGCTGACAGGTGCGGATTAGCTCTTCGATGCGGCTTTCCAGCATGCGCACGTCGGCTTCGGTGATGCGTTGTTGGGTTTTGTCGGTGCTCATGGGGTATCAATAGTAAGAGCGTCGTGGGGGTCGGGTCAATCTCCCCGTGGTTGGTTAGGGGGTGGAGAGGCGTGGTAGCATAGCGACGCAAATTGATCACACTTTTATATATAAAGTGTCCGGATGAGGGGGTAGACGTTGGCGATGGACACAACGCAGCCGGATTTCCGGCGCATCGAGGATATATTACGGCGCATCGGGGTGGGCGCGTTGGCTGCCGAGGTCCACGGCAGCTTGTGCGGATTGCTGTGCGCCAGCGAGGGGGTGGACGCCGCTGCCTGGGCCGCCGGGGTGCTGCGTGGCACCATGGGCGCGCCGCAGGATCATTCCTCGCCTCTAGGCGAGGTGCGCGCCGCAGATCAGGCGTTGTTGGTTCAGTTGCATACCCAGACGGTGGCGCAAATCAACGACGCGAACTACGGTTTCGACTTGCTGCTGCCCGAGGACGATGAGCCCTTGGTCGAGCGCGCCGAGGCGCTATCGCAATGGTGTCAGGGATTTTTACTGGGGCTGGGCTTGGGCGGCATTCAAGACCATAACAAGTTGCCTGGTGATGCGGGTGAGATCATCCGCGATTTGGCGGATATCTCACGGCTAGGGCACAGTGGTGAATCCGGCGAGGACGAGGAGACCGCTTACGCGGAGATCGTCGAATATGTGCGCATGGGCGTGTTACTGGTATTCGAAGAGTTGCGCCCTTCACGCACCGCCAAGCCCGATGGCGGCGTGGTTCACTGAGGGAATGAGTCGTGAGTCTGATACTGGATCGCCGGGAATATCCCAGGCGCCGTAAACAGCTGATGCGCATGATGGGCGCCGACAGTATCGCCATATTGCCTGCTGCGCCGGTGCGCTTGCGCAATCGCGACGCCGAGTATCCCTACCGCCAAGACAGCGATTTCTATTATCTGGCCGGCTTTCCCGAACCCGAAGCGGTGGCGGTGCTGGTGCCCGGGCGCGGTCACGGAGAATACTTGTTGTTTTGCCGTGAACGGGACGAGGAGAAAGAAGTTTGGCACGGTCGTCGTGCTGGTCCGGAAGGGGCGCAACAGCACTACGGCGCCGACGATGCTTTTCCCATCGACGACATCGACGATATCTTGCCGGGCCTGCTTGAAAACAAGGAGCGGGTCTTTTACACCATGGGTTATAGCCCGGATTTCGATCAGCGCATAATGGGCTGGGTGAACCGGGTGCGGGAGCGCGCGCGCGGCGGCAGCCGGCCGCCGGGTGAGTTCGTGTCCCTAGAGCATTTATTGCATGACATGCGTCTATATAAGAGTCGCGCCGAAATTGCGGTGATGCGTGAGGCCGGACGTATCGCCGCCCACGCTCATCGTCGCGCCATGCAAGCCTGTAAGCCGGGCCTCATGGAGTACGAAGTCGAGGCTGAGTTGCTGCACGAGTTTCGCGCCAAAGGGGCGTGGACGGCCTACAATCCCATCGTCGGCGGCGGTGCCAACGCCTGCATACTCCATTACGTGGAGAACAATGCTCCACTCAATGACGGTGACTTGTTGCTCATCGATGCCGGTGCGGAGCTCGATCATTACGCCTCGGACATCACCCGCACCTTCCCCGTCAATGGCCGGTTCTCGACCGCCCAGCGCGCGGTATACGAAATCGTCTTGGCGGCACAGGAAGCGGCGATAGCCAAATCACAGCCCGGGCGCCATTGGAACGAACCGCACGATGCAGCGGTGCGGGTGCTCACCGAGGGCTTGGTGAGCCTGGGGTTATTGAAAGGGAAGGTTAAGGATCTGATCCGCAGCGGCGCCTATCGGCGGTTTTACATGCATCGTACCGGCCACTGGATGGGCATGGATGTGCACGATGTTGGTGACTACAAAGTGGGCGACGAATGGCGCGTGCTGGAGCCGGGCATGGTGTACACCGTCGAGCCGGGCGTGTACATCCCGGCCGGTTCGAAAGGCGTGGCCAAGAAGTGGTGGAATATCGGCGTGCGGATCGAGGATGATGTGCTCATCACTCGCGACGGTTGTGTCGTACTCTCCGCTGGCGCGCCCAAGACGGTGGACGAAGTCGAGGCCCTGATGGCGGGGCAGGCTACGGTTGCCCCGCAGCGCAAACGAGCCCGCCGTGCAGGCTGAGTCCGAATATGATGTCTTGATCGTGGGCGGCGGCTTGGTCGGCGCCAGTCTCGCTATCGCCTTGGAACGTGCGCCTTTGCGTGTTGCACTTGTTGAGGCGGTGCCGTTTCGCTCCGAGCGCCAACCCAGTTACGACGATCGCGTCATCGCCCTGGCCTACGGTACGCGACGCGTGTTCGAGGGCATGGGCGTGTGGCCGGAGTTGGCGCCGCAGGTCACGCCGATCCGCGCTATTCACATTTCCGATCGCGGCCATTTCGGGTTCACCCATTTGCACGCCGAGGACGAGGGCGTCGAGGCCTTGGGCTACGTGGCGGAGAGCCGTGTGCTAGGGCGGGTGCTGAGTGAGCGCTTGGCTGCGCTGGACAACGTCGAGGTGGTGTGTCCCGCGCGTGTGGCCAGCGTTGCCATCGGCTCACGTCACGTCGAGGTGGCGGTGAGCATGGGCGTGGATGCAAATCAAAATTCGGCGACAGCCAACCGTGAGAACCGGGTCTTCAACGGACGCTTGGTAATCGCCGCCGATGGCGCCAAATCGATGGTGCGTGATCTGGTCGGCATACACACTACGCAATGGGATTACGGACAGACGGCGATCATCGCCAACGTGACGCCGGAGCGCGCCCACGCCAATCGCGCCTATGAGCGCTTTACCGACAGCGGCCCGCTGGCTTTGTTACCGATGAGCGATAATCGTTGTTCCTTGGTGTGGACGGTGCGTCATCACAAGGTGGATGAGATCATGGCGCTGGATGACGCGACCTTTCTTGCCCTCTTGCAAGAGCGTTTCGGGCAGCGGCTCGGTGCTTTCCAGCGCGTGGGTGCGCGTCACGCCTATCCCTTGTCTCTGGTGCGGGCCCGCGAACATGTGCGTGAGCGTTTGGCGCTGATCGGCAATGCTGCGCACACCTTGCATCCGGTGGCCGGTCAAGGTTTTAACCTCGGTTTGCGTGACGTGGCGGCGTTGGCGCAAGTGTTGGTGGACGGTGTGCGGGGTGGACGAGACGTGGGCGAGTTGCAGGTACTGCAGGAGTACGCGCGCTGGCGGCGGCGCGATCACCTGAAGGTCATCACTTTCACTGATGGCTTGGCGCGCGTGTTCGCTAACCCGCTGGCGCCGGTGCGCATGTTGCGCAACTTCGGCTTATTGGCGGTAGATACCCTTCCGCCCATTAAGCATGTGTTGACGCGCCACACTATGGGGCTGGCCGGCAAGTTGCCGCGCCTAGCACGAGGTTTGCCGCTATGACCCGTAGGGCGCCGTCTGGCAACCGTAGGCCGCCGTCCGGTAAGCGGGGCTCACCCTCAGATAATCAATATGATGTGCTCATCGTCGGCGGCGGTATGGTCGGTGCCACCTTGGCCTGCGCGCTGGGCGACAGTGCATTGCGCGTCGCGTTGTTGGAAGCGCGGCCGCCCGAGGATGTCCGCACGGATGCGCATGATTTGCGCGTATCGGCACTCACCCGCGCCTCACAAACGGTGCTGGAGCGGCTGGGTGCTTGGCAAGGTATGGTGGTGCGGCGCGTCAGTCCGTTTCGTGAAATGCATGTGTGGGATGCGGCGGGCGCTGGCGTGATTCATTTCGACAGCGCCGAGTTGGGCGAGGATGCATTGGGTCACATCGTCGAAAACCGCGTGGTGCAGTATGCCTTGTGGGAGCGGGCGCGTGATTTTTCCAACGTGACGTTGCTGAGCCCGGCCGCGTGGCGCGACGTGGAGTCCGAGGCGGCGGGTTTTCGCGTGCCGATGCAGGACGGGTCGAGCGTGACGACGCGCCTTATCGTTGGTGCCGACGGTGCGCGTTCACGGGTGCGCGAATGGGCGCGTTTACCGGTGAACGGTTGGCAGTATGACCAGAGCGGGCTGGTCGCGACGATACGCACCGAGCAGTCACATCGCGAAACGGCTTGGCAACGCTTCTTGCCCACCGGGCCGCTGGCGTTATTGCCGCTCAGCGATGGCAGCTGTTCCATCGTGTGGTCCACCTCGCCGCACGAGGCCGAGCGCTTGCTGGCGTTGGATGAACTCGCCTTCTGCCAGGAATTGGAAGCCGCTTTCGATAGCACTTTGGGTCGCGTCCTTTCCGTCGGTGAGCGCGCGGCGTTTCCATTGCGAGTGCAATACGCCGCAAAATATGTGCGTGCCGGCGTGGCCTTGGTGGGCGATGCTGCGCACACTGTGCATCCCTTGGCGGGGCAGGGCGTCAACTTAGGGATCATGGATGCGGCCGCATTGGCGGAAGTGCTGCTCGAGGCGCACGCAGCCGGTAAGGATCTCGCCGCCTTCGGCGTGTTGCGTCGCTATGAGCGTTGGCGCAAGGGCAACAACCTGATGATGATGGCCGCCATGGATGGTTTCAAACGTTTGTTCGGCACCGGCGCTGCACCAGTCCGGTGGGCGCGCAATGCCGGGCTCAGCGCTACCAATGCGCTGGGCCCAGTCAAGCATCTCATCATGCGTCATGCCATGGGGCGGACCGGTGACCTACCGCGCCTGGCGCGCGGCGCTTGAACCTGACGCCGCCGTTTCCTCGTTCTTCGTTCAGAGCCGATTCAGTCCTAGGCGCGCATATATATAGTGTGCGGCGGATTTCCCGACTTAAATTCCCAGTTGATTACACTAATGATTATCATTATCATTATCTTTACTTGAGCGCTGGAAGCGCCTGAATTCGGAGAGCAATATGCGTTACATCAAGCAGATAGGGTTGGTTTTGGGCTTGCTGGCGGGGGCCGCAGGTGTCGCCCAGGCCGCCGGTGATTTGGTTGTTTACTCCGGTCGTAGCGATAAGTTGGTGAAGCCGGTCGTTGAGGCGTTTACAGCCGAAACAGGCATTAAGGTCACTCTGCATAGTGCCAGTTCGACCGAATTGCTGAACAAGTTGCGAGTCGAGGGAGCGCGTACCCAGGCAGACCTCTATTTAAGTAACGATGCGGGTAATTTGGAGATTGGCGGTCAATTGGGACTGTTCGAGCCGTTGCCGAAGGCGACCGCCGAGTCCGTGGATGCGCGTTGGCGCGCGCCGGACGATACCTGGGTGGGTCTTTCGGCGCGCGCCCGTGTGCTGGTGGTGAACCGCCAGGCAGAGGATGTTGACTTCGTTAAGTCGATCTTTGATCTCGCTGATCCGCGTTTGCAGGGTCGCTTGGCCATTACCAACAGCGCCAATGAAAGCTTCGTGGCGGGTGTGACGGTCTACATGGAGGCGGCGGGCAAGGAAAAGACCCGCGCGTGGTTGCAGGGTATGAAGGACAATGTGGGCAAGAGCGTATTTGCTAAACATGGCCAGGTGGTGAACGCCGTCGCCGAAGGTAAGTACGCCGTGGGGCTGGTCAATCACTATTATATCTTCCGCTATCTCAATCAGCAGATCAAAGACACAGACAAAGACAAGGATGTAGATAAAGCTCACGAGGCCGGTTTAGTTAAGGATGCCATCCGCATACTCGTGCCGGACCAGGGCGCGGACGGCATGGGCGTGGCCTGGAACGTCGCCGGTGTGGCGGTGAGCAAGCACAGTAAGCACAAAGACTTGGCAAAGAAGTTTGTGAGCTTCCTGGTATCGGAAAAAGGGCAAAAGATTTTCGCTGAAGTGAATTTCGAATACCCCACCCGCGCCGACGTGCCCACCGCACCGGGTTTGGTAAAGGATATCAAAGTGGCGGATGTGCCTATGTCCAAGCTCGGTCCCGAGCGGGGGGCGACGATAGACTTGATCGAAGCGGTCGGAATGCCGTGAGGATGATTCCGCGCTGTTGAGGAGGGGATGATTAAAACCAAAATCGGCCCACTGGGGACGGTGGCGGGGATGGTCGTGTTGATCGCGGCCATCCCTTTATTGTTTGTGTTTTACAGCAGTGCCCAGCTAGACGCGGAGCGCTGGGGCCGCTTGTGGAGCACTCGTTTGCCGGAACTGTTCGGCAATACGTTATCGCTGGCCATCTTGGTTTGTCTCGGTGCTTTCGTACTTGGCATCTCCTCGGCCTGGCTAATCGCGCGGCGAGATTTCGTGGGGCGGCGTCTCGCGATCTGGTTGATGGTATTGCCACTGGCCATACCGACCTACGTGTTCGCGCATATTTACTCAGTCTTGCTCGATAGTCGTGGTTGGTTGGGGTCATTGTGGATAGCCACGTTCGGAGATGCGATTCCAGTACCCGACTTATACAATGTCTTCGGTGTGGCGCTGATCCTGGCCTTGGCCAGTTACTCCTACGTGTTTTTGATGGTGCACGCCGCCCTGAGTCGTTCCAATCGCTCCTTGGAGGAGGCCGCCCGTCTCCATGGCGCCACGCCGATGCAAGTATTTTGGCGGGTGACGCTGCCGCTGCTGCGGCCCGCCATCGCCGCTAGCCTGGCGGTGGTGGTGTTGCATGTGCTGTCCGACTTCGGCGCAGTGAGCATGCTGCGCTTTCAGACTTTTACTCTCAGTATCTATTTGCAGATGAGCGGGCGTTTCGACTACCAAGCCGCCGCCGGTCTGAGTTTGGTGTTGGTCGGTTTGAGCCTCACCTTTTTGGTGATTGAGCGCTTCTTCCGTAGTCGCCAGCGTTTTTACTCGGGTGCGCAAGGCGCGCTCATCCGACCCAAGCCCGCGACGCGCGGCGAACTGGTGTGGATATGGTTGTGGCTGGGCCACATCATGTTGCTGGCGGTGATCCTGCCCTTGGCGTGGATGTTGGATTGGACTTGGGCAGCCTATCGCGACCAACTCATCGGCGCCGAGTTTTGGGGATATGCCATCAATACCGTGACGGTGGCCTTTCTCGCCGCCAGCGCCGCCATGGTGGTGGCCTTGCCGGTGGGCTTGTTTCATGTGCGGCGGCGTTCGCTGGCCAGCGAGTCCTTCATACAGATGTCCAGCGTCGGCTTCGTTTTGCCCGGGCCGGTGATCGCATTGGGTCTCATCACTTTTCTGCTGGCGGTGTTCTCGCCTTTGTACGGCAGCTTGGCGGCCTTGGTGATGGCCTTGGTGATCCGCTTCTTGCCCTTGGCGGTGCAGTCCGAGGAGGCGTCGATGCAGCAGCTCACACCCAGTGTCGAGCAGGCCGGGCGTGTGCACGGCGCCGGACCGTTGGAAAATTTGTGGCGGGTGACCTTGCCCATGATTCGCGGTGGGATGGCGGTGGCTTGGGTGCTGGTGTTCATCGATGCGCTGAAGGAATTGCCGGCGACGCTGATTTTGCGCCCGGTGGGCTTCGATACCTTGCCGGTGCGGATTTGGATAGAAGCCAGTGAGGAAATGCTGGAGCTGGCCGCTCCTGCCGCGCTGATGCTGGTGGTGGCGTCGCTGCCTGCGCTGTGGATCATGATGCGCGGCCAAGCCGCCTCGCGCTGATGCTGTGATAGGGTTGCGCCGCGCTTGGTTTCCCCACTGCAGCCCGGTATAGTGTGCCACTCAACCACTCCACTGCGGGAGAGACCCCGTCCGTCTTGAATGATCCGACTGCGGATGCAAGATAGACGCGGGCGCCGAAGGCGCAACCAGCCCGGAATCGCTCAGGCAAAAGGACCGTAGTGGCAAGGTGACTCTGGAGAGAGGCCGTGACCCGGCCCACCGAAGGGGCACAAGCTCTCAGGTACCCGGACAGAGGGGCGATGACTGCGATGCTGCGGTCGTCGCCCTTTTTTATTATGCGCAGGGCGATTTCAAACAAAATGAAGGCGTCGGGTGCTGCACGTCCTTTCCCCGCGTGGGAGGGGAATGTGAGTTCGCTGTTGGGTACAACAAACACGGGGAAGGCATGGGCAATAAAACACCTCTCTACGACATGCATGTGGCCGCCGGTGCCAAGCTAGTCGATTTCGGCGGCTGGGACATGCCGATAAATTACGGCTCGCAGCTCGAGGAGCATCATCAAGTGCGTCGCGACGCCGGCATGTTCGATGTTTCCCATATGACTATCGTCGATTTGCGCGGCGGGCGAGTGCGGGAGTTTCTGCACCGCTTAGTGGCCAACAATATCGATAAATTGAAGTTGGCCGGTGGCGCCCTCTACACCTGCATGCTCAACGAGCGCGCGGGCGTGATCGACGATCTCATCGTTTATTACTGCGATCCACACTGGTATCGCCTGGTCGTCAATGCCGCCACCCGCGACAAGGACTTGGCGTGGATCACGCGCCATGCCGCTGAATTCGAGGTCGAAGTGCGCGAGCGCCACGACTTGGCTATGATCGCCGTGCAAGGCCCGCAGGCGCGCGATAAAACACATGCCGCGTTGGGGGATACGGTGCGCGCCGCCACCGCGCTGCAAAAGCCCTTTACTTTTGTGGTGGTGGGCGACCTGTGCATTGCCCGCACCGGCTATACCGGCGAGGATGGTTACGAACTCATGTTGCCCGCCGCACGCGCGGTGGAGGTGTGGCGCAAGTTGCTCGACGCGGGGGTGCAGCCCGCCGGCCTGGGCGCCCGCGACACCTTGCGCTTGGAGGCGGGGATGAATTTGTACGGCACCGACATGGACGAAGACATGACGCCTTTGGACGCGGGTTTGGCATGGACAGTGGGCTGGGAGCCGGCCGGGCGGGACTTTATCGGCCGGGCGGCGTTGGAAGCGCAGCGCGAACGTGGAGATGCAGCCCGCTTCGTCGGGCTGGTTTTGCTGGACAAGGGCGTATTGCGCAATCACTTGCCGGTGTTTGCCGGTGAGCGTCGCATCGGTGAAATCACCAGTGGCAGTTTTTCGCCTACCCTGGGGCGTGCCATTGCGTTGGCGCGAGTGCAGGGCGACGTTGGCGATGTGTGTCAAGTCGAAGTGCGTGGCAAGAAAATTGACGCGCGCGTGGTCAAGCCGCCCTTCGTGCGTAAAGGTCAGTCTTGTATTGATTAATCCTTGAGAATTCAGAGGTCGTGAACATGAGCAACCTACCCGCCGAATTGAGATACACCAAGAGTCACGAATGGGTGCGGCAAGAAGCCGATGGTACCCTCACCGTGGGCATTACCGATCATGCGCAGGATTTGCTGGGCGACATGGTCTACGTCGAATTGCCCGAAGTCGGTCGCGAAGTGCAGGCAGGTCAGGAATGCGCGGTGGTGGAATCAGTGAAGGCCGCGTCCGATGTGTACAGCCCGGTAGGTGGTGAAGTCGTGGCGGTGAATGACGCGGTCAGCGACGGTCCCGAGACGGTGAATAAGGACCCCTATGGCGCGGGTTGGATGATGCGGATCAAGCCCGCTAACACCGCCGAATGGGAGGCGCTGTTGGATGCCCAGGCTTACCAAGCGCTGGTGGACAGCGAAGCACATTGATTTCGGTTCCGGAAATAGCCTTGAGGTTTTGATCGATGCCGTTTATACCCCATACCGAACATGACGTCCGCGACATGCTCGCTGCCATCGAGACGGCCAGTATCGAGGACTTGTTCGACGAAATTCCCGCCGCCTTGCGCGCGCCGTTGAAGGAGGTGCCGCCCGGCTTGAGTGAAATGGATGTCGCCCGTCTGATGAGCGAGCGCGCCGCCCAGGATGGTCATCGCTTGTGCTTTTGCGGCGCTGGCGCCTATGAACATCACATTCCCGCCGCGGTATGGGAGCTGACCACGCGTGGTGAGTTCTATACCGCCTACACGCCCTACCAGGCCGAGGCCAGCCAAGGTACGTTGCAGCTGCTGTACGAATATCAATCCATGATGGTCGGCTTGACCGGCTTGGAGGTCTCCAATGCGTCGCTCTACGACGGCGCGTCGGCGTTGGCCGAAGCGGTGTTGATGGCGGTGCGCGCCAATCGGCAATCGAAGTCCAAGCGCATACTCATGCCGAGCACCGTGCATCCCCATTACCGCGATGTGGTGCAGGCCATCGTGGCCAACCAAGGTATCGAATTGGTGAGCGTGCCTTATTGCACCGAGGGGGGGCATACCATCCCCGAATCCTTGGCGCACTACGCCGGTCAGGATTTCGCCGCGCTGGTGATCGCCCAACCGAATTTTTTCGGCGTCTTGGAAGAAGTGGACGCACTGACCGATTGGGCCCATGCTCAAGGCATGCTGGTCATCGGCACGGTCAATCCCACCGCGCTGGCGCTGCTCAAACCGCCCGGCGAGTGGGGCGCCCGCGGCGCCGATATTGCCTGTGGTGAAGGTCAGCCACTGGGCATCCCTTTGGCCTCCGGCGGCCCCTATTTCGGCTTCATCGCCTGCAAACAGGATTGGGTGCGGCAAATGCCGGGTCGCATCGTCGGTCGCACTGTGGATAAGGAGGGCAAGCCCGGCTTTACTCTCACCTTGCAAGCCCGTGAGCAACATATCCGCCGCTCCAAAGCCACCTCCAACATCTGCACCAATCAAGGTCTGATGGTCACTGCGGCAACCATCTATATGTCCCTGGTGGGCGGCGAAGGCCTGGCGCGGGTCGCCGCCGCCAGCCATGCCAACACGCAGGGTTTGTTGCAGCGCCTGGCCAAGATTGAGGGTGTCGAAGTTGTGTTCAATCGCCCGGTCTTCCATGAGGCGCTGTTGCGCCTGTCGCGCCCGGTAGAGGACGTGATTGATGCCTTGGCGGCCGAGGGCATCCTTGGTGGCTACAATGTAACCTCGCACTATCCTGAATTGGGCGAGACCCTACTGGTGTGCGCGACTGAAACGCGTAGCGACCGTGATCTCGATGAATACGCCGCGCGTCTGGCGGCTATACTGCAACAATAGGCAATCAACCACCCAGCGGCTAAGGAGACGGCATATGGCAACTATCACATTGAAATCCCAGCCCATCCAAACAAACGGTGAGCTGCCGGCGGTGGGCGGCACCGCTCCCGATTTTCACCTGGTGGACAAGGATCTCAACGACGTGCGCCTCGATACCTATCATGGCAAGAAGAAACTACTCAATATCGTGCCTAGCCTGGATACGGCGGTATGCGCCACTTCCGCGCGCAAGTTCAACGAATATGCCAAGGGCCGCGATGATTTGGTGGTCCTGACGGTGTCCGCCGACTTACCGTTCGCGCAAGGGCGGTTTTGCCAATCGGAGGGGATTACCAATGTCATCACCCTGTCGATGATGCGTTCGCGCAATTTTGCCAAAGATTACGGCGTGTTGATTCAAGACGGCCCGCTGGCCGGCATCACCGCGCGCGCCATCGTCGCCCTCGACGAGGACAATCGCGTGGTCTACAGCGAACTGGTGCCGGAGATCGCCCAGGAGCCCAACTACGACAAGGCCCTGGCGGCGTTGTGAGATAGGAATTGTCTGCAGGCTTGGCGTGCGTAACCCGCCACCCTAAGCCGTTAGGCGATCCTATGGGAAATTGATTAATGCGTCGCTGCGCGACAGCCTGGTGGGTTACGCTACGCTAACTCACCCTACATTGAATACTTAACACGAGTTGTTGATATGTTGATTTTCGAACATTCCCGTTCCGGGCGGCGTGCCTATGCGCAAGCGCCCAGTAGTGTCACCGAGGTGAACGTCATCCCCGCGCATCTGCGTCGCCAGCGCCGCGCCCCCTTGCCGGAAGTGTCGGAACTGGATGCGGTGCGCCATTACACGCGTTTGTCGCAGAAGAACTTCTCCATCGATACCCATTTCTATCCGCTCGGCTCATGCACCATGAAGTACAACCCACGCGCCTGTAACAGCTACGCGCTGCTGCCGGGATTCCGCGGCCGTCATCCGCTCAGCCCGGAGCGCATGGGGCAAGGCTTCCTCGCCTGCATGTATGAATTGCAGGAAATGATGAAGGATGTGACCGGCATGCGCGCAGTGTCGCTCACCCCCATGGCGGGTGCGCAGGGTGAGTTCGCCGGGGTGGCGATGATCCGCGCCTATCACGATGCGCGGGGAGACGATGCGCGTGCGGAAATCCTGGTGCCGGATGCCGCGCACGGCACCAATCCCGCCACGGCGGTGATGTGCGGATACAAGGTGCGCGAGATCCCCACCGATCGCGAGGGTGATGTCGATTTCGACGCGCTGCGCGCGGCGGTCGGTCCGCATACGGCGGGGATCATGCTCACCAACCCCTCGACGCTGGGCGTGTTCGAGCGGCGCATTAAAGACATCGCCAAGATCGTGCACGATGCTGGCGGGCTGCTCTATTACGATGGCGCCAATCTCAATGCCATCCTCGGCAAGGTGAAGCCCGGCGACATGGGGTTCGACGTCGTGCATTTGAATCTGCACAAGACCTTTTCGACGCCGCATGGCGGCGGCGGACCCGGGGCGGGTCCGGTGGCGGTGAACGAGCGCCTGATGCCGTTTCTGCCGCTGCCGTGCGTGACCCGCGACGGCGATCACTATCGTTGGCTGACGCAACAAGAATGCCCGCAAAGTATCGGCCGCTTGTCTGCCTTCATGGGGAACGCCGGAGTCTTGCTGCGCGCCTATATCTACGCGCGCTTGCTGGGGTGCGAAGGCATGGAGCGGGTCGCGGAATACGCCACGCTCAATGCCAATTATCTGATGGTGCAATTGGCCCGGCGTGGTTTCAAGCTGGCCTATCCGACACGGCGCGCCACGCATGAATTCATCGTCACGCTCAAAGCCCAGGCCAAGGAGCTGGATGTGAGCGCGATGGACTTCGCCAAGCGCTTGCTCGATTACGGTTATCACGCGCCGACCACCTATTTCCCGCTGCTGGTGCCGGAGTGTTTTCTCATTGAGCCCACTGAGAGCGAAAGCAAGGAAACCTTGGACGGTTTCGCGGAAGCCATGAGCCAGATACTGCGCGAATCGCAATCCGATTCTGACCAGGTGCGCGGCGCGCCCTATACCATGCCGGTTAAGCGTTTGGACGATGTGCGTGCCGCCCGTGAGTTGGATCTGGCGTGGCGGCCTGCACAATGAGGGCATGAGCGCGCCCTGGTACTACATGCAGCGGTTGCTCCGCGCCACGGGCTATTCCTGGGCGGGACTACGCGCGGCCTGGCTGGGGGAGCCCGCCTTTCGCTTGGAAGTGATCTTGCTGACACCGCTGGTGCCGGTGGCGTTGTGGTTGGGCGGCAGTGGATTGGAGCGCGCTTTTTTGATCGGCAGTTTGGTGCTGGTGCTGATCGTCGAAATGCTCAATTCGGCCATCGAGGCGGTGGTCGATCGCGTCGGCAGCGAACGCCACGAGCTATCCGCGCGCGCCAAGGACATGGGGTCGGCGGCGGTGTTCATCGCGTTGGTGAACGTGCTGGCGGTGTGGCTGTTGATTTTAGTTGATTGAACGATAGAACGGAGTGCGATATGTCGGCGTTGATTTGCGGTTCTTTCGCCTACGACACCATTATGGTGTTTCACGATAAATTCAATAATCATATCCTGCCCGACAAGGTGCACATCCTCAATGTGTCCTTCCTGGTGCCGGAGATGCGTCGCGAGTTCGGCGGTTGTGCCGGTAATATCGCCTATGGCTTGAAAATGTTGGGAGGCGATCCGCTGCCCATGGGGACGGTGGGTAAGGACTTCGCTCCTTACGCCGAGTGGCTGGATCAGTGCGGAATATCGCGTACTCATCTCAAGGTAATGGAAGAAAACTATACCGCGCAAGCCTATATCACCACCGACATGGACGACAATCAGATTACCGCGTTTCACCCCGGCGCCATGAGTTATTCACATGAGAACGCTATCGACGCTGCGCATGATGTAGTCCTGGGTATGGTCTCGCCCGATGGTCGCGACGGCATGTTGCAACACGCTGCTCAATTCGCCGAGGCGGGTATCCCCTTTATTTTCGATCCCGGCCAGGGTATGCCGATGTTCGATGGCGAAGATTTGCTGCGCTTCATCGAACAAGCAACCTGGGTGACGGTAAACGACTACGAAGCCGAGCTACTGCAAAACCGTACCGGCTTGTCGCCGCACGAAATCGCCGAGCGCGTGCGCGCGCTCATTATCACGCTGGGCGCCAAGGGCGCGCACATCTATGTGGGCGATCAGCGTATCGATATACCGGCGGCCACGCCGAGCAAAGTCGTCGACCCCACCGGTTGCGGTGATGCTTTCCGCGCCGGCCTCTTGTACGGTTTGATGAATGACATGGATTGGGAGGCCACGGGGCGTATTGCTGCCCTCATGGGCGCCTTGAAGATTGAGCATCACGGCACGCAGACTTATCGTTTCAATCGCGGCGAATTCGACGCGCGTTTCAATGCGGCTTACGGATACAGTATTTAAGCGAAGGTTAAATCAGGTGGTGGAGGCAAGGTTATTCGCGCCACCCCCGCTGCGGGCCGCGCTGTAATACCAGGCGGGAAAGTTTTCGCCCTTCACCGGGTAGTTGATGTAATAGCCTTGCAGGGCGTCGCAGCCGCGTGACTTGAGTCGTTCAAAGGTCTCGGCGTTTTCTACTCCTTCGGCGACGACCCTCAGGCCCAAATTGTGGGCCAGGTCGATAGTGGCGTTGACGATCACCGCATCGTTCTCGTTGCTGAGCATGTCGAGCACGAAGCTCTTGTCGATTTTGAGCTGACAGACCGGCAGTTTCTTCAAGTACGATAAGGAGGAATAGCCGGTGCCGAAGTCATCGATGGCGATGCGTACGCCCATTTCCGCGAAGCGTGAGAGGATGTGAAGCGCCAACTCCTGATCAAACATGATGCTTGATTCGGTGATTTCCAAGATCAAACGTTCCGTGGGTACGTCGTAAGCGGCGAGCAGTCCGGTGACTTGATCGGGGAACTCGGGGTCGAGCAGCGTTTGCGCTGAGATATTCACCGCGACCCCCATGTCCAAACCGATCTTGCGCCATTCCATCTGTTGTTCCAGTGCGTGTTTGAGCACCCAGAGCGTGAGTGGGTAGATCAAGCCGGTGCGTTCGGCCATGGGGATGAATTCATCGGGTGTCATGACGCCGTGTTGTTTGTGTTCCCAGCGCACCAGCACTTCCAATTCCGGTACTTCATTACTACGGCTGTCGACCATGGGCTGAAAGCGCAGGCTGAGTTCGCCGTTCTTGATGGCGTCACGCAGCTCACTCATCAACGTCAAGCGACGCGGGCTGTTGTGATCGAGCTGCGGTGTATAGAGCACGAAACCGCTCTTTTCCTGTTTGGCGGTATACATGGCGATGTCGGCACGCTGCAGTAACGTGTCCGGATCGGTGCCGTGATCGGGAAACAGTGCGCCGCCGATGCTGGCTTGGACATCAAGATTCAATCCATCCAGCATATAAGAGGGCGCCAAGGCTTTGCGAATTTTGGTTACTACGGTGTGGATGTCATCCAACGTGGCGAGGTGGTGCAAGACTACGGCGAATTCATCGCCACCGAGACGCGCCAAGGTGTCGGCTTCGCGCACGACATGTTTCAAACGACTAGAGACATGCTTGAGCAGTCTATCTCCTTGGTAATGACCCAATGTATCGTTGATCTCCTTGAAGCGATCTAAGTCTAATAGTAAAACCGCTAATTTGCGTTTCTCGCGCTGCGCGCTGTGCAGCGCTTGCTCGAGCCGGTCGAGCAGCAGGATGCGATTAGGCAGATCGGTGAGGTGGTCGTGGGTGGCATCGTGCATGGCCTGGTATTCCAGCGCCGTGGTGCGGGTGCGCAATGCCTGAGTTTGATCCATCACCATGCTGCCCGCCTCGTAGGCCATCAAGGTGCTGACATATTGACCCCAGAGGGCGAAGGCGAAGGGGGTGAGGTCCAGCACCCATAGGGCGACATTGGACGATTGCGCCTTGATGATGTTTTCGGCGCTGATGCTGCCATAGCTTACGAAGGCCGCCAACACGGTGCCTATGATCACCGCCAGTGTTGCGATGAGTACGCCATAGACGGCGGGCCTGGTGGCTTTAGCGCGCAACAGGCGCACGTTATCGCTCAGTATTTGACCGACCGGCATCATGACGGGAGCGCCCCTCCTTGCAAATTGTTATTCGCACCCCGTCCCTGTATGGGTGCGCCTAGGGAAGTATAGCGCTGTGGCGTGTGAGCTGTGAGATTTTTGACGATTTTTTGCCAAGTTCGTCGCGCTGTCGATTTAATATTCATGTTTTGTCGGATCTTGAGCACGATCCTGGGTGTCGTGGTGAGACAATATCGAAGATCAATCCCGCCAATGCATAGTCGCGCGTAACAGGGGATATCCAACCGCTCACCGATAGCGGTGGCACAGTACGCATTTCACGCAAGACGGGCATGCAGAGCATGAAGGTCGCGGCGAGTGTCCAGCGATTGCCCCAGGAGTCGCTGATGCATCCTCCAAAGTTTGAGGTCAGAAACTGCGTCAACACCGAGGCGGTGGTATTGAGCATAAACAGCAAATGGGAATATTCGAGATCGTAAAGCGTGTAAACCGTAAAGAACGGCGAGCCGATTGCGAATTTCATCATGGCAAAGAACAGCGAGAATCGCGCGAAGGGCGAATAATGGGCACGGATTAGGGCATGACGCCAGGCTATGGATTGCATTGCACAGGGGCGCGGTGGATCATGCTGCCTCATGGCGCAACGGCGAAGTTGCCCGTCGCGTGATAGAGCACTACGCAGACAATGAGCAAGAGCACGGCCTGGACGGGAAACAGCCGCGGCAAAACCGCGAGGGGCCGCCAGGCCAAGGTTTGCAGAGATATGCCGGCAATGATGTGACTTGTACAGTCCGGTGCGATTTCCCAGCTAGGCGGACATCAAGTACGCAAAGGAGCCGAGCAATGGTGTTAACGAGGCCGATACTGCTACTTGCGCGGGACTGGCCTTGAGCAACGCCGCGTAGACTGAACAATACGTTTCGCCGCCACCGGTCATCAGCGCATAGGCGGCCGCGTCGCGCACCGAGTGACACGGCGAGCGATCGACGTTGGGACCTGCGGAATTTGGGCGTTGCATGGCGACGATTTTACGGCTGCAATGAGTACGTGCACACCGTACGGCGGCGCGATGATACGCCTATGTGCATAGGAAATCACGCTGATCTTCGCGTAGCAGGGAGTATTTGCATGCACGGGCTGATCTGTCGCGAATGGCCGTGAGACTGTGGAATTGAAGGTGTGATTTGATGCGTGGGGCCGCGCCAGTTGAATGCAGCTTAGTCTTGCGCGGTTCAGGTCAAGGCGCGGAGGCGATGACTTCCAGTTTGCCGACGAAACGGACTAGCGCGAAGCGACGCCCCAGGGTTTTGCTGCGAAAGTCGCGCATCATGATGCCCTCGCTGTAGCGTATGCGCGCGCCCACCGCCACGGCGCTGGCTGCGGCCAGCCATTCGCGTCCATCGCCACTGGCTACTTCGAGATAGGTGTAGGTGCCGGCAGGCAGGGCGCTGAGTACCGTGCCTTCGTGGGGCAATTGCACGGCGGCGGCGGGCGCGGCCGGCGCCGCCGTGATGCCGCTGGGGCCGGCCGGCATCGCGAACTCACCTTGGTCGGTGATACGGGTGTAGTACACGCTATCGTAGTATCCGTCCTCATTGGTTCCGCCCAAGACATAGAGGTAATCGCCGTGCATCACGGCGCCGAAGTTGGCCAAGGGCAGGGGCAGTGCGGTGACGGCTCGCCATTGCGTCGCATCGGCGTGCAAATCGAGCGCGTAAACGGCTTTTGCATAATGCGCGCCGCTCAGTCCGCCCAGAGAGAAGAGTTGGCCGTCGTGCGTCACGGCCGCCAAGCCGTACCGGCCGTCAGGCAGCTCGGGGCCGCGTTGCCAGGTAGATAAGCCACCGGCGCCGTCGTCACGCGCCCACTCCACCGCGTTGATGCCCGCGCCGCCGCTTTGTTGATGCCCGCCGAGGACGAATACCGTGTCTTGCGTGCGCGTAATGGCGCTGATGTAGCGCGGCAGGGTCAGGGTTGCAGGTACTAGCTCCCATTCGCCCAGCCGGCCGTCGTCGAGGATGGGCGCGCGTTCCACACTGTCCAGGAGCGCGCCGCCAAAACCGCCCAGCGCATAGAGATATTCGCCCACCACCACCACTTCGGCGCAGCGACGCGGCAGCTGCAATGGATGGGTCTCGGTTTTCCAGGCGCCCAGCCGGCCGTCATCGAGGATGGGCGCGCGCTCGACGCTGCGCAGCAGGTTGTGACCATTGGGGCCGTTGCCGCCGCCGACGGCGTAGACATGGTCGCGATGCGCCGCTACGCCAAAGAAACCGCGTGCTTCGTTGAGCCGGGGGCCGAGGGCCCAGGTCGACAAGCCGCCATCGGCAGACACTGAGGTGTGCTCGCTATCGAAAAGAAACCGCGTGCCGTCCACACCGCCGATGATGTGTAGCGTCGCGCCGATGACGAGCACGGCGGCGCCGGCGCGCGGGCTGTGCAGCGAGGTGGCGCTCTGCCAGGCGCTGGCATGGACAAGGCTGGTTGCCATCTGCAATAGGCACGCCGCTAGCCATAGGGCGAATGCGTGGCGCCTCATCGACGGAGGACGTGCCAGCCCCGCGCGGCCTGCCTGCTCGCTAATTCTCCCAGGGAGCAAGCAGGGGGTAGATGTGCGGACGATGAGGCCGCGCTGATTGTTGGGCAACGCGTTGCCCAAGCTTGCTAAGGCAGCGCATGTCACAGCGTCACTTCCGTGGCCTGCAGAACGACTGCGAATTCGTCGTGATCGGTGATGGGCGCCGAGCACGTGCCGGCGTTGCAGACATAAGCGGTTGCGCTGGCGAGTGGTGGACGTTCCGCCAGCGCAGCGGGTAAATCGTTGGCATCATTGGGGATGGCGCAACTCCAGCGGCGCGGTGCGTAATGCGCCGCGCAACGCGCTTGCCAGGGGGCGAGTTCGCTGGATTCACCGCGCATGATGATCACCTGCGGCGGATAGAGAATTTCCTCCAAAGCCACCAGCAAGGCGTCATGAGCATAGGGGAGTTCGGTGATGGAATGCCAAGCGGTGCGCACGGTGCGCTCGGCGGCATCGAGATAGCGGGTCTCGCCGAGGATGTGACCCAGCCGTCCCAGCACCGTGGCGGCCACCCCGTTGCCGGCGGGCAGTGACTCGTCGGCCAAAGGCTTGGGGCGGTGGATCAAGCGCTCGTGATCATCGGCGGTAAAGAAGAAACCGCCCTGCTCGCGGTCTTCGAAATGCGCCAGTACCGCATCGGCCAGAGCGATGGCGAAAAGCATGTCCTCGCTGCGCCAGCGTGCTTGCAGCAGCTCTAGGATGGCGTCGATGAGAAATACATAGTCGTCGAGATAAGCCGCGTAATGCGTCCGCCCGTCCTTGTAAACGGCTTGCAGACGGCCGTTATGCCACAGCCGGTCACGCACGAAATCCAGCGCCCGCGTTGCGGACATCAGGTAGGTTGCATCGTCCAAGTAGCGGCCGGCGACGGCCATGCCTTTGATCATGAGGCCGTTCCAGGCCGGCAGGATTTTTTCGTCACGTCCCGGTGCCGGGCGTTGCAGGCGGGCGGCGTACAGTTTGGCGCGGGCGCCGTCGATGCGCGGTAATAGCTCGGCGATGTCGCGCGAAAAATCCTGCGACAAGCCGCGCAAACCACGGAACACATGCAAATGCCAGCGATGTTGGCTGGCGCCGACCTCCGGCTCAAAGTTGGGCGTGCTATCCAGGCCGTAACGACGGGCGAGCAGTGCGTATTCTTCGTCATCGAGCACGGCGCGTGCTTGATCCGGTGTCCAAGCGTAATACTTGCCCTCCTCGCCTTCGGAGTCGGCATCCAGTGCGGTGTAATACCCGCCCTCGGGCGCTTGCAGATCGCGTTGTACCCAGGCGGCGGTCTCCTCGACGATGCGGCGGTAGAGGCCATCATCGGTCAAGCGCCATGCCTGAGCGTAGATGGCCAGTAACGGTCCGTTGTCATAAAGCATTTTTTCAAAATGCGGGATCATCCATTGCTCGTCGACCGCGTAGCGGAAAAAGCCGCCGCCAAGCTGGTCGTTGATGCCGCCGTCGCCCATTTTGGTGAGGGTTAGGCGCGCCATGTCCAAGGCAGCGTGGTCGGGCTGTCCGGCAAGTGCGGTGCCGGCGTAATGGCGTAGCAGGCGCTCCAAGTGAGTGGGATGGGGGAACTTGGGTGCACCGCCGAAGCCACCGTGCGCGGCGTCGAACTGTTGCGCGAGTTGGCTGCGTGCCCCATCCAGGGGGGCGGCATCCAAAGTCGCGTTTTCGTTGGGACGGGTTTCATCGAGACGCTGAAACACCGCCAGCAGGCGATCGTTTTGCTGGTCGATGTCGTCGCGATGACGTTCGTAATAGGCCGCGACTTGCTTGAGTGCGGCGACGAAGGCCGGCAAACCATGGCGGGGGGTTTTGGGGAAATAGGTGCCGCCGAAATACGGAATGTGACTGTCGGGGGCGAGGAACATCGTCAGCGGCCAGCCGCCGCCGCGTTGCAGTAGTACGTGATGAGCGAGCTGGTAAATCTTATCCAGATCAGGACGTTCTTCGCGATCCACCTTGATGTTGATGAATAATTCGTTCATTACCGCCGCCGCGTCCTCATCCTCAAAGGACTCGTGGGCCATGACATGGCACCAGTGACATGCGGAATAGCCGATGGACAGCAGAATAGGCTTGTCTTCCTCGCGCGCGCGCGTCAGCGCCTCAGGTCCCCACGGGTACCAGTCCACGGGATTGTGGGCGTGTTGGAGCAGGTAGGGGCTGGTTTCCTGCGCGAGGCGATTGCAGTGCTGCGAGAGGTCCATGGGGTACCGACGGCGGCGGGGTATCAGGGTGTACTGGCCAGTATAGATCAGCACACCCGGCGCTGTCTGCCGCGCGTCTTGTAAGTATGATGGCGCGCTGTTTACAGAGAGGGCAGAAAGTCGATGGGCCAGACGAAGACCACCTGATCGACGTCTTTGGCGCCGAAATCGAATAGCCGGATGCGTGCCACCAGTTTGCGCAGCAAACCTTCGTCAGCCAGCTCGGAAGAGAGTACCTTGCATTCGCTCACCGAGCCGCTGGGCGTGATGGTGATTTCCAAGGTTACTTTGCCTTGCAGGGTGGGGTTTTTGCGTACGGCGCGCTGGTAGAGGGCGTTGAGCGCGCCACGGTTGCGGTCCAGCACCAGTTGAATTTGCTCATGACTGCGACCGGTCTTGCGTTCGACGCGTTTTTTCTGCTCCTGTTGGGTAAGTACGGCGCTTTCCACCACTGTAGTGTCGCGGCTGGCCATGACCGTGCGTTCGCCGGTATCGCGCGCCAGGTCGGAGGTATTGATGCCGCCGCTCCCCTGTGTGGCGGTGGAGGTGATGATGGAGCGTCTGGAGCTTTCCGCGCCGCCCTGGGTGAGCGGGGTGCCGCCCAGCAAGTCGCCGAGGTTATTTTGCCGCAGCGCGGCCAATTCATCCCGCATGGCCAGTAGGCCGGTCTTGGCCGCTTTGTCGCGCGCGGCTTGTACATCGGGCTTGAGCTCGACCTTGGGTGCCGGCTTGGGCTCGGGTTTGGGTTCCGGTTTAGGCTCCTCGGGCTGGGGTTCCGGCTCAGGCTCAGGTTCGGGCTCAGGTTCGGGTTTCTTTTCCTCTGCCGGCAGAGGCGGCGGGGGTTTGGGTTTTTCCTTTTCCAGCACCAATTTGGCGAGGCGCGGTGGCACGCGTTCGGCCTCGCTGCGGTCGATCTCGGGGACTTTGAGCCACGGCAGCACGCCGCCGACGATAATGAAAACTAGCAACGCGACCAGCGTAATGCGACGAAAACGCCGCTCTTCGGCCAGGGTAGGGCTCCAGGGTAACTCCGATGAGTGATAGTAACGGCCTACCACACCTCAGCCCTCCGTCTGATGCTTTTTCATGACCGCCAAGGACAGATTGGTGTAGTTCGCCTTGGTGGAGGTGATCATGATTTTCTTCAGCAGCAGATAGGGAATCTGCCGGTCGCCCATAATGGTCAGTTCGCCGGGAGGCGCGTCGGGCCCGCCCGTGAGGCGCCCGGCTTTCTCGGCTTGATAAGTCAGTTCCGCCAGTAATTCGGGAATGATGTCGGCTTCGTGCCCGACCGCGTCCGGCACCGAGATGACTTTGCGGCCCGCCACGAGAATGTCCTGATTGTTGACCAGCACTACCAAGGTTTCCTTGGGCGTTTTCTCTGCCGTGGATTCGGGCAGCTTGAGCGCCTTGGTGCTGGGGACTTGCTGCACGCTGGAGGAGTTGACCAGTAGAAAGAACACCAGGATGGTGAAGATGTCCATCAGTGAAACCAGGTTGATGGAGGCCATGCGCTTACGCTTGTGATGGCGCTGCATGCGCTTGGCGCGACGCGACATCTTCATGGCGGGCTCCCCGCCGCGGAGGGTGCATCGCCGATCGATAATTCCGGGAACAGTTCGGCCTGGACCATGTTGCCCGCTTGCACAACATTCACGGTGCGGGTGGCATCCATCACCGCGATGAGAATTTCATAAGGCGTGTCCTGCTCGGCCATGATGGTGGCGTCGAGTTTGTCGGGAAAACGCGTCTTGACTTGGGTGAGGGTCTCGGACAATGCCTTGTAGTCGTAACGATCACCGTCGTTGTTTACGCGTCGAATCAATCCGCCGCGTCGGTCCGCCACCTCCAGCGCATCTTTGCGGATGATGATTTCCAGCTGCAATTCTTCATCGGGGTTCTCGCTGTTTTCCACTGCCGGAGGAATATTGAGTTCGAGAACGCCGATGTGCGAGAACACCGCGGTGATGAGCAGGAATGGCACCAGTATCACCATCAAATTCATGAAGGCGGTAATGTCCAGCTCTGGCGGCGCGGGGCGGCGATGATGGAAGCGACCTCTCATCCTTAGATTACCCGTTGTTCTTCTGTTCTTCTCCGATCATATTCAGAAACTTTACTGCCGCCATTTCCAGGCTATCCACCAATTCGGTGGTCTTGGTTTGCAGATAGGAGTAGAGCAAGAGTAACGGTATGGCGACCATCAGTCCCAATGCGGTGGTGTTCATGGCCACGGAAATACTTTGCGATAATAGCTCGGCTTTTTGAGCCGGATCAGCGGCGGCCACCGCGGTGAAGGCTTGGATCAGGCCGATGATGGTGCCCAGCAAGCCCAGCAGCGTGGCGATATTGGCGAAGGTGGCCAGGTAATGGGTGCGCTTTTCCAGGCGCGGCACCATTTCCATTAGGCCTTCTTCCATGGCCACTTCGATGTCATCGCGGCGTTTCATGGATTTCAGGCGGGATAAGCCATAGGCGAGAATCTTGCCCACGGCGGCTCTTGAGTCGGCGGCCGTGGTCATCGCATCCTGATACTTGCCCGCTTGGATGAGCGGCATCAGCGTATCCCACACTTTGACATTGGCGCTCTTGGTGCTGGATAGATACAGAAAGCGCTCCATGGCGATGGCCAGTCCCAGAGCCAATACGATCATGATGGGGTAGATGAAAACCCCGCCTTCCTGAAGAAACCGCACGATGGTGTGATAGGTTTCCATCCTTCTCTCCTCGTTGACGTGCTAACGGTTGATGGTTGGTCGCGCCCGCCGTAGTGACGCCGGGCGCGGCGTGTGGATTGTCCTTGGTAACGGCTTCATCGACTGTTTTCTTGACTGTCAGCTCAGCGACTGTCACTTTCGGTGACGAGGCCTCGTAGCTCCAATTCGCGCTTCATTACGTCACGGTCGATGGGCGTCAAGGGGGGCTGCGCGCGTGGTGTGAGCACCCACTCGGGTAATTCCGCCGGCACATCACGCCACGGCACGATAAAGGTGACGCGCGGTTGCTCCGCATTGCCGACGATGGTGGTGACGTCCAATTGCACTTTGTCGTCCTCACTGTACGCCGCGGCGGCGACGAGCATGAATGTGAAACCCGCGAGAGTGTACTTCATTGTGCGGCCTCCTGTTGCAATAAACGATGTTTCACGTCGGCCAACCAGCCGGCCAGGCGGCCGTCGTCGTGGGTGGTGTACTGCTGGTAGCGCTCATAGTGCTGTAGCGCATTCTTTAAGTCGCCGAGATACAAGTCATACAGTATCGCCAAGTTGAGATGTGCGTAGGCGTGATCGGGCTTGGCATGGATGGATTGCTCATAAGCCTGTCGCGCTTCCTTGAAGCGGCCGTGATGGCGATGCACGATGCCCAGGTAATTGAGCGCGGCATAGTCCTGTTGGTTAAGCGCCACGGCCTGACGCAAGTAATTTTCCGCTTCATCAAGCTTGCCTTGACGGTAATAGATCATGCCCAGATTAGTACGGGGGCTGGCCAGCGACGGGTGCGCAGTACACAATTCCAAGAATAACTGTTCCGCGCGCTGGTCATCGCCGGCGTGCAAGGCGGCAATGGCTAGTGCGAAATCGCGCTTGAGTATGGGGTCGATAGTCTCTAGCGCCGGGGTTTCGGCGGCGGGCGGCGGTTCCACCGGCGCGACCTGCGCGGGTTCGATAGGCGGCTTGGGCGCGGGGGCGCCGCAGCCGCTCAGGGCGACGATCAAACTTAGGGTAAGCGTGCGGTCAATAAATCGCATCGATGTACAACTCGCCTTGTTCCTGTTTGCCGTAGCGCGCTGGCATCAACTTGCTCAGCGCCGCGTAACTCTTCTGCACCCATTCGTCGTAGAGATTTTGCTTGGCGGTCCGTTGCGCATTCGATTCGTGCAGTGCGATGGCCTGCTCCTCGAAGGGGTAAGCTTGCTCCTCGAGCAGAATATCGTATTGCTCCAACTCTAACTCGTTGAGTCCCTTGGGGCGTTCGGAGTTCATTAGATCCGTGCTGAAGTCGCCATAAATTTGCGCGATGCGGTAGGTGGCGGCAGTGGTGATGTCGCCGATGCCGTACTCGGCCGCTCGTTTATAGGCCGCCAGCGAGGCTTCCATTTTAGTCTTTTTCACCTTCAGACTCTTGTTCAGCGGATGGGTTAGCGTGGCGTCCTTGAACTCCGCCAGCCCCGCCTCGGCCAGGGTAAAGGTGGCATGGGCGGCAAGATAGCGGGTGCGCTCGGTGCGTGCCGCGCCGCCGCGTTGATCGGCGTCGATAATGCGTTGCAGCCATGAATGTTGCTTAGTGGTGGCGGTTTGTTGTGCATAAAGTTCGGCTATGCGTTGCATACCTTCCACGGCTTCTTGCAGCGGCGCGGGGTAGCGCGACACATAGTCCGTGAATACCCGTATTGCGTCGTCGCGGCGTTCGGCGCGTACGTACATTTCAGCGGATTGCCAAATGGCGTCGCGGCGTAGCTCCTCGCTTTCGCCATGCTCGGCGAGGCGCTCCAATTCGGTGGCGGCCTTGCGCCAATCGCCGATCTCTTGATAAGCCAGCGCCAGCTTGGTGTCCACGTTTCTTTGCAGTTCGTGGTTGGGGTAATCTTTGCGGAAGCGCTCCAGTGCTTTGATGGCGGCGGGAGTGTCCTGCAAGGTTAGCAAGGCGGTGGCGGCGTCGAAATCGGCGCTGGGCCGCGCGCTCGATTCGGGCACGATCTTGCCGAGGCGCTGAAAATGCGCGACGGCGTTGCTCAGGTCGCCGGCGTCTCGTGCGGTCTCGGCTTGTTTGTAGATCGCCGCCGCCAGGCGTTCACGCATTGCGGGGCGTGCGGCGTCGCCCTTGGCCGTTAATTGCAGCGCTTCACTGTAAGCGCTTTCAGATTCTTCATAACGCGCCGTGTCGAAGCGGCCGTGGGCGAGTATGGTCCAGGCATTGCGGCGCAAAGCCGGCTCCGCCGGCGGGTCGATGGTGAGTACGCGCTGCGCCAGGCTCTCGGCCAGCGCCAAGTCTTTGGAGGCAAACCGTTCCTGTGCGGCATTGGTGAGCGTGGCCGCGATGCGTGGGTCCTGGGGGTAGGTGTGTGCAAAGCGTTCCGTCGCCGTCAAGGCGCGTTGCCGCCATTGCGCCGATTCAGCGTCGCTCAGTTGCGATTCCAATTTGCGATAAGTCAATAACGCAGCATAGCCGGCTTCCGCGCCTTTCTCGTGCGTGGCGTACTCATAGGCAGTGTGTTCATAGGCTTCGATGGCCTCAGGATAGCGGCCGGTCTCGTAGAGCAGTTCGGCGAGCAAGAAATGCGTCTCAGGCGCGCTGGCATCTTGTGGGAAGGCGTTGAGCAATAAGCGATACCAACGCTCGGTGGCGCGGTAATCGGCCGGTTGTTTGCTCTTTTGCGCCTTGGCGTGGGCATACTGCGCCAATTCATGCAATTGGCTGTTGACCTGAGCGAGCAGGGTTGCGCGATCCTGAGATGCGGGCGCCGTCTTCCAGTAGTCGCTGCCGGGTTCATATTGCGTGACGAAAGCTTGCTTGGCGTCGATCAGCAAATCGGCGAAGCCGCCTTGTTGGTAGGCGGTCATCACGCGTGTTTGGAACTCCGGCGCACGCGGGTGCGTGGGGCGACGCGCGACGAAGGCTTGATAGGTGGCGGCGGCATCTTGGATGCGCTCCTGGCTCATATACAACTCGGCCAGCGCAGCATAGAGACGGTCTTCGTATTTGCGTGGCCCCACGCGTTCGATGTAACGCGCGATGGATTGTGCTCCGTTGATCTGTGACAGGCCCAGGCTGGAAACGCGCAGCACGTCGTTGAGCAACTCTTCATCACCGGCGGTGGGGACGGCATCGGTATGCTCCAGTTTACGGTCCAGCAGTTTCATGAACGACTCCAGCGCCGTTGCGTAATTGCCGAGACGGTACATCGACCAGCCGTGTTTGTACTGGGCTTTTTCAAAATAGGGTGAGGACGGCCCCATCACCACCACCGTGCCGTAGGCCGCGGCGGCTTGATCGGGCACTCCCAACGCGAATAGCAGTTCGCCGCGGCGGAATTGCACTTCGTCGCTGAGGACGCTGGTGGGAAACTCGAGCGCCAGGCGTTCCAAGGTGTCGAGCAAGCCGACGGTATCACCGCTGTGATCATAGGCCTTGGCGAGTTGATACAGCACGCGGTCGTTGTCCGGCTGGTCCGAATAGGATGTCAAGAGCTCCTGATAGCGGGTGATGGCCGCTTCGTACAGCGATTCCGCTTCCTTGACGAGGGTGCGTCCTTCGCCTTCCAGCTTGCCCACGAGTTGACTGTACTGTGCGTCGGCCTGGGTCATTTCCAGATGCGCGAGGCGCAACAGCGCGGCGCGCCGATGTGGGCTCAGGGGGGCGAACTCGGCATAGTCGCGATAGGCGACGATAGTGTCCTTGTAGTCATCCTGGCCGGTATCGCTTGCGAGACGATCCAAGCTTTGGGCGAGCCCGAGTCGCGCATCGGCGAGGTAGGCCTTGAGGGCGCTGCGTTGCGTAGCGAGGGTCTGGCGTAATTGCGCCTCGAGGTAGCGGCGTTGTTCGCCCAGCAAAGTTTCGGTGCGTTGCGTTAGCTCACGTCGGCGTTGCGCCATCTGCTCGAGGTCTTGATCGTTAGTAACAATGCCGACGGCGGCCAACTCCGCACTCTTATGCAGCATGGCTTGGCTGCGACCGGCGCGTGCCAGGGTCTTGTCTAAGTCGATGAAGGCTTTCTTGGTGTCCCACAAGCGCTGTGGATAGACCTGCACCAAGTCCCAGATCATCAAGCCGCGCAGCAGGCGGTATTTGTCCTGCAATTCATCGACCGCGATCAGGCCTTGCAGACGATTGAGGCTGTCCTGCACGCGTTGTAAGCCGCTCAATAATTTCTGTTCGTTGTCCTTGGCCAGCGGCGAGGGATCGCCGGTGATCTCCACCCGCCTCAGTTCGTCTCGAAGCTGCTGCGCGGCAGCTTCGGGCTTGCTGACGTCGAACTGCTTGCTTTGCTCTAAGGAGCTCGGCAGGCGCTGCCAATGGGCGTCGCGGCGCAAGTCCAGCAGATTCTGAAAGGCGTGCAGGTCATGCTTCCAGTTACTTAGTTGGTCGTGCAAATAGCGTAGATCGCGATAATGCTTCAGGCCTTCCTGAAAGGGGTGGCTGGCGAGCAAGGGAATGAGATAGGTGATGGCGGGATGTTGGGGGGCAGTGGCGGGGCGCCAATACCAATTCACTTCCATTCCAGGCTCGTCGCGCAACAAACGATCCAGTAAACCGTGCTCGATGGCTTGCACCGCAGCCAAGTCTAAAGCACCTGCCTCATGGTCGTAAGCGGCAATGGCGCGTTGATAGAGTTCGGCGGCTTTGCCCGCTTCCCCTAACTCATAGTGCGCGCGCGCCAGGCCCAAATACGCCTCGTGTCCGGCCGGCTCATGGGCGGGCGCTTGCGCCAGTGGCGACCAGCTCTCCATAGCGGCGCGGTAATTCCGTTGTTTATAGGCCGTCCAGCCCAGCCCCAGGCGAGCTTGATCGCGTAGTGGGCCTGCACTGTCGATGCGTTTTAGCGCCTTACGTGCGTGGTCGTTGGCATCGAGTTGTAGATAAATGTGGCCCAAGGCCAGATTGATGCGATCCTGCAGGGCTTGCACCGCGCTGTGGGTCGATGGGGTAGATGCCAGTTGTTCGAACAGGGTGAGCGCCTCATTGCTGCGCTTGGTTTGCGCCAAGCCGATGGCCAGGTTGTAACGGCCATAGGCGCTCAGTTCGCTTTGACCCTGCAGCCCGCGCAACGCGGCCACGGCTTCGCGATCACGGTCGCGCGCGAGCAGTACGAGCCCCAACAAATAGTCACGCTCAGTCTGACTGCGGCCGGGCGCTACGTCGGTAAGACGTGAGAGGGTCTCCTCGGCTTGCGGCAGATGGCCACGTTGATAAAACATTTGTGCCAAATTGAGCCATGCTCGATCTGGCAAGGTCCGTTGCATGTGCAGTTGATTGAGCGCCAGGCCGGCTTGATCCGGTAGGCCGTAACCCAAGTACAAGCCGGCTTGGGTGAGAGCGAGGTCGGCCGCACGTTCCGCTGGCGCTGACTCGCTCAACCGACCCAACAGGGTCAAGCCGGAAAAATATTTTTGTTGCAGCGCCTGGTAGGTCGCTTCCTTAAAGTGTAGATCCCACGCCGCCGCGCTCAACTCAGCGCTGTGCGCGGCCGTCCCCCAGCTCAAGGCGGCGGCCAGCACTAAGGCGCTCGTGCGGCGTATAGTGGTCACCATCGACGTGGTCATGACATGCAGGGTCTACTCAACTTCTCGAATGGCGATGTTGGGCAGTTCTTGGTTCGAGCCGCTGAGTTTGAGCTCGATGAGTTTTGCAGTCAGGTCTTTTTCGAAGTCGCCGCTGGCGCTGACTTGGTGTTTCTTGCCTTTGCCATCCTTGCCTAAGAGGGTGGCGGTCACGCGGTGCGGTCCTACGGCGAGATTGCCCAGGTATAGCCGCTGCACACCGCCGCGCCGCAGCGCCTCTTGTTCACGGGCGGTATAGAGGTAGTTGGTGACGACTCGCTCATCGAGTTTGAGCTGTATGCTGTCTAGACCTGCCTCGCCTTGTAGGGAGAGAAACACGACGATTTGAGTCGAGGAGGGCGTCAGCAGTTGCGCCTGCAAGCGTGACAAATCCTTGCTCAGATCCAGTACGTCTTGTTTGAGATTGATGACGCGGTCTTCCAGACTGCGGAAATTCGGGTCCGGTGTGAGCGAAAAGCGCTCGGGAATATTGCCTTGCAGATCGGCGCCGGCCGCACACAAGGGTGCTAGGCTCAGCAGGATAGCGAGGAGAGATATCTTCACAAGTGCACCCCACAAATGTTCCTTGCCGTGGCCTCCTTGGGCACGGCCAATGCTCAATAGCGATGCCCCTCAGGGCCGGGTCGGTATGTTGCTCAGCGGCGCAGGAAACTGGCAGTCTTGCTGGTTCACTGCCACTCCTTCAGCAACTCGCGTACTTCCGTGTCATACAAAATATCGTCCGTGTCACGATAACCCCGATGGATGTATCGCTGCTTGCCATCTTTATCGACCACCACACTGGTGGGCATGAGCGTTGCCAGGTAGAGCGGCGCCAAGCGGTTATGCGTGTCCAGGAGCAGCGGGAAGCTGACCTGCAATGCGAGTGCCGTCGAGGCCGCTTCATCAGCGGCGACGTCCGAGGCAATCACCAGTACCCGCAGGCCTTGCTCGCGATAGTGCTGGTACAACGCCTCCCAGCGCTCCAGTTCGCGTAGGCATTCACGGCAGCGGGTTTTCCAGAACACCACCGCCACGACATGTCCGCGGTATTCGCTGAGGCGCAGGTTGTCGCCGGCATGGCTCTTGAGTGTGAAGTCCGCCGCCGGTTGATTCAGCATGGGATCCAGCGCTTCGGCCGTGGACGAGAGCGGGGGCCAGCTCAACGTGGCGTAGAGAACGGCGGTCACCACAAAACGCCAGCGCCGGGCCAAGTCCCGTGCTGCACGTGTAGGGGCGCTAGGCGCAGTAAGGCGTCCTGCCGGTGACATCGTGTCTCGAATATAATTCCACCGCGCTACGCGCGCGGAAGGCTGCATTTCCTGAAATACGGTGGGTGCACAGCGTAACTGGCCGTAAACCGGGAAGTAGAATATCACAAAGGGCGGGGGCGGTAAGCCCGTGTGAAGCGTCGGTGTTGGGTAGGCTGGCCGACCGTTGCTAAGGGGTGCCTAGAAACGAGAGATGCCCCCGGGCCAGGCCTAGCCCGGGGGCATCCTTGAGGGTCTAGGCGCCGGTGATCAGGCGCTTCTGCTCCATCATGTCGTGAATGATGGGGGTAAGCATGATCTCCATGGCAAAACCCATCTTGCCGCCCGGCACCACGATGGTGTTGGGGCGCGACATCCATGAGCCCTCGATCATTTGCAAGTAATACGGGAAGTCATGCTTCTTCGGGTAGCGGAAGCGGATCACGATGAAGCTTTCATCCGGCGTGGGTATGTCACGGGCGATAAAAGGGTTGGAGGTGTCGACACTGGACACACGCTGGAAGTTGATGTCGGTGCGCGAGAACTGCGGCGTAACGTATTTCACGTAATCGGGCATGCGGCGCAGGATGGTCTCCACGATGGCCTCGGCCGAGTAGCCCCGCTCCTTGTTGTCGCGATGAATTTTCTGTATCCACTCCAGATTGACGATGGGCACCACGCCGATCAGTAGGTCCACCCACTGGGCCACGTCCGCGCCCTCGGACACGACACCGCCGTGCAGGCCTTCGTAGAACAGCAGGTCCGAGGCCGGAATGGGCGCCCAGTCCGTGAACGTGCCGGGCTGTGAACCGTGCAGAACCGCTTCCTCGCTGTTGTGCACGTAGTAACGGCGTTGGCCGCCGCCGGTCTCGCCGTAGGCGCGGAACAATTCTTCCAATTTCTCGAACAGATTGGCCTCGGCGCCGAAGTGACTGATCGTTTTGCCATCATTCTTTGCGGCCTCGACCACTTTCTTCATCTCGGCGCGGTCGAATTTGTGAAAACTGTCGCCCTCTACAATGGCAGGTTTGATGCCTTCGCGCCGGAAAATATGCTCGAAAGCATTCTTCACCGTGGTGGTGCCTGCGCCCGATGAGCCGGTTACAGCGATTATGGGATGTTTGTTGGACATGATTGAATCCTCTCCAGGTCTTGAAAAATCCGTTGTGTTGCCGCGTATATTGAGGTTGGCCGGAATACCCGGTGGTTGTGGCGCTGAGAATAACCGCGGCGCCCGCGCGCATTATGTTCCGCGGCGCGGGCTGAGCCGGCGGTTGGGCGAAAGCGGGAGATTATACGCGAGTCGCTAAGGTTGCAAGCAAGCCGCACGCCGCGCGAACTTGTGCCCGGCTGCTAACAGTGCGAATATCATACTATTTTCACCGCCGCTGGGCGGTTACGCGGAGGAGGGGGCCCATGCTGGCCAAAACGCCAATTCTGTGCAAAGCGATTGTTTTTATTGGGGTGTTAAGCCTGCTGGGCTGCTCCCTACCCGGCACGCGCGTGGATACCGACCATCATCTGGTCAGCCGCGCGGGGGAAGCTTCCTTTGCGGTGGTTTATTTTTTGCGCCCCGAGCCGGAGCGCACCATGGGCTTTTCCGATAATGTGCTGGCGGTGTCGTTGGACGACCGTCCCTTGCTCACCATAGATAAAGGTGATTACGCATTGGTGTATATGCGGCCTCGGGTACGCGCGACCTTGACGCTGGAAAACCTCACCGAGGTGGGGCCGACTCATGGTTTTCAGGCTCGAGTGGAGAACGAAACGGCGCTGTGGCCGCGCCGCGGCGACTGGCCCACCAAGACCATGAGCAAGCATTTCGAGTATGGCTTTACCGCGGGTGAGGTCTATTACATTGTGCTGGAGCCGGTCAATGGCGAGCATCGCGGCGTGTTCTTTAAGCCGCACTTGGTCGACGAGTTCGACGCCAAACAACTGGCCGCGCAATTGCGCCCGGTTGGTGAGGCGAAAAAAGCGCCTTTAGTGCCGCGTTCCGGTTTTTTGGGCTTGTTCTAGTCGGACGGTCGGCCGCGCTCGTCACGGTTCGACAGGGCGTTAATCCGTGCGTTGGACTTTGAGGGTGGCGCCGTTACTCAGAGTCTCGATGGCGACCACTGAATAACCTTGGCGCCCGAGTCGGGTGGCCAGCCAGTGAGCGTCATCTTGACTGCGCAGGCGCAAGGCCAGCAGCGCCGCTCTTGGCAAGCGGCTCAAGGCCAACAGGGCCAGTACGTAACCGGCGATGTGGCGGGTTTCGGTAAGATCCAGCAGTGTTTGGGACGCGTCCAACATGGCTCACCTCTTGAAATTTCCCCGTTGTTTGTCAGCCCGCCGAGGCCTCAGCGGCGGCCTTGCGCACTTTGATACGCGTGGCCGTGCCTTGTTCCTCGATGCTCAGCACTTGGTGTCCGTCACTTTGCAGGCTGGAAGTCACTTGCTGCGAGGGGTCGCCCGAGACGAACAGGAAATCCACCTCCGTGCCGGGTTGCAAGCTGCGCAGCGTATTGCGCGCCTTGATGTAATGCAGCGGACAGCCATAGCCGGTGAGATCGATGATAGACGCGCTCGTCTGCGCCAGCGCCGGGCGTTTGATTTGCGGCAATGAGGCGGTCAGGTCGAGTTGCTTATCGATGCCCTGGCAGGTGGCAGCGGCGTCCAGCATCCACGCGTCCATGCGCTCGGACAACGCCTTGAGCTTTAGATCTTCGAAGTTGGCTTGCTGCTCGGCCAGCTCCGTAATGAACTGTTGCAGACGTCCGCCCAAGTCGCTGCTGGGCAGGGTCTCGCTCAGGTCGCTGGCAATGTCCGCCAAGGTTTGGCCGGCCTGACGGCCGGCAAGGAATTGCACCGACTGGCCGATCGCACGCAGCATTTGTTCGGCGCACTCGATGGCGTTTTCCGGGTCACGTTGCAAGCGGAAGGCGTCGCGATAGTTGCGCTCGTGGGCGGCCTCGGCGAAGTTGGCAGACACCAGGCTCTGCGCCGCGCCGGCGCATTCGCCGCCGCCCAATTGCAGCACTTTGAATTGCTCGGCTTCGCCGTGGTCGCGCCCCACTTCAGCGAGCTGCTCGGGCGTGATGCCCTTCAGATCGGCGACGACCGAGGCGATGTGCTCGATGCCCCGTCGGCGGGTCCAATGGAAGAAGCTTTCATCGTCCTGGTGGTCCTGGCCATACGCCTCGCTCACGCGGCTGACGGCTTGCTCGATGCGCGCCGCCGGGATGGAGGGGCCTTTGAGGGCGATGGCGCCGTCGCCACGACCGTCACCGCCGAAATACATCTGATAATGCGGCACCAGCTTGCCGTGTAAGCGTTTGCCTTCACCGTAGATGCCGATATCGCCGGTCTCGGGCTGGGCGCAGCCGTTCTGACACCCGCTGGCGCGGATGCGCAAATCCTGCGGGCCGCCGGAGAGTTTCAGGCCGACGATCTTGGATGAGGTGATGCCGAGGCGGCAGGTGGACGTGCCGGGGCAGGCCACCACGTTGTCGCCGACCTTGGGCTCGCCCAGATCGAGGGCGGCCAGGGCGGCGCGGATGCGCGGAAAGCTATCCTCGCGCACGCCCACCAACGCCAGTTTTTGATCCTGCGTGGCGCGCACGTCGTCCAGTCCTTCGCTCTGCATCAGTTGGGCGATGCCGCGTAGCTGCGGCGCGGTAATGTCGCCGATGGGCAGGCTGATGGGGAAGACGTGCAGTCCCGGCTGTTTTTGCTCGATCACGCGGCGCGGCGCGCCGGGGAAGGGAGTAGCGCCGTCGCGCTGGCCGGCTTGCCACTCGCCCTTGGGGTTATCGTAATCGGCGTAGGCCACCTTGGTGCGCGCCAGCTCCTCGCGATATTTAGCGATGAATTCCTCGGCGCCGAATTTGTCGACCAGCCATTTGATGCGGGCGCGGGCGCGCCGTTTGCGGTCGGAGTACTTGTTGTGCAAGGTCAGGATCGCTTCCATGGAGGCGAGCAAGTCTTGCTCCTCGATAAATTCCTCGACGGTGATGGCATGATGGGGCTTGTGGCCCAGGCCGCCGCCCGCCAGTACCTTGAAGCCGAAGCGGCCATCCTTGTTGACGGCGACTACGCCCAGGTCATGCATCAATCCTTGGGCGCAATCGGTTTCGCAGCCGGAGAAGCTGATCTTGAACTTACGCGGCATTTGCTGGGTCAGGGGGTAGCGTAAGAAGCGCTTCACGGCGCCTTCCAAATGCGTGTTGATGTCGACATGCTCGCGCGGGCACACGCCGGCTAGCGGGCAGGCGCTGACGTTGCGCACGGTGTTGTTGCACGCTTCGCGGGTGGTGAGGCCGGCCTCGCCCAGTTTGCGCATCACCGTGGCGGTGTCCTTGATCGGGATATAGTGGATTTGGAAGTCCTGGCGCGTGGTGACATGAGCCACGTCGTGCTGGGCGTAAGTCTCTAAGCAATCGGCGATAACGGCGAGTTGCTCGGGATTCATGATGCCGCCCGGCAGTTTGATGCGTACCATATGCACGCCATCTTGGCGCTGGCCGTAGATGCCATGCTGGAGGCGGAACGACATGAAGCGCTCGCCGTCCATATCACCGTTCAAGAAAGCGTGTACCGCTTCTTCGTAACGGTTGATCTCTTCCACGTCCACCAGATTCTTGATCACACTCATCCTCGCCTCTCTCGCGCCGGCGCTGCGCCGACGATCTATCAAAATTTAGATGCTCCGATAACCTGAGCGTCGTTACGTGCGCCGCAACTGCCTGGCGCCATGCCCCACCCGAAAAACCCAAGGCGCCATATTTTACATGACCGCGGGCATGACCGCGCAATACTCAGTCCGCCACCGAAATGTATCGATCACGGCCCCGGGGGACGCTGCAGCAGCGCTACGAGGTCGCGAAGGACGGGCTGTTCGTTCGAGCGAACGGCCGGGAGAGTCTCACCGGCCGTTCCTTTGCTCATGACAGGCTGGCTAGCGTAGCAAGGCTGGCATATCATGAAAAATAATATAATCTTCTATTGGTATGGGCGGCAGAGTATAAGCGTTGAAATTACAGCAACTGCGTTACGTGCGCGAAGTGGTGCGCGCCGGTTTCAACGTCTCGGCAGCGGCCGAGGCGCTGCACACGGCCCAGCCGGGGGTCAGCAACCAGGTTCAGCTCCTGGAGCAGGAGCTCAAGGTGCAGATCTTCGAGCGTAAGGGTAAGCGATTGACTGGGTTGACGAAACCCGGCGAGGCCATCGTTGCCCTGGCGGAGCGGGTGCTGCGCGAGGTGGAGAATATCAAGCAGGTGGGAGCGGAGTTCTCCAACGAAACCACCGGCACCTTGTCCGTTGCCACTACCCATACCCAAGCCCGTTATGCCTTGCCGCCGGTGATCAAATCGTTCACGGAGCGCTTTCCCGACGTGCGTCTGGAGTTGCACCAAGGCAATCCCACCCAGGTGTGCGAAATGGTTTTGGCGGGCGTGGCCGACATCGGTATCGCCACTGAGGCCATCGAGTTGTTCGGCGAGTTGATAATGCTGGCCTGTTATCAGTGGAATCGCTGCCTGGTGGCGCCGCCCGACCATCCGATACTCAAAGAGGATCCGCTCACCCTGGAGGCCATCGCCAACTATCCGGTGGTGACCTATGACTTCGCGTTTGCCGGGCGCTCCAAGATCAATAAGGCGTTCGAAGCGCGGGGCTTGAAGCCCAACGTGGTGTTGACCGCTATCGACTCGGACGTGATCAAGACTTATGTGGAATTGGGTCTAGGGATAGGGATTTTGGCCAGCATGGCCTTTGATCCGGCGCGCGACACCCGTTTGCGCGTCATGGATGCCTCCCATTTGTTCGAGGCCAGCACCACCCGCATCGGCATCCGGCGCAGCGCCTATCTGCGCGGCTATGTCTTCGCCTTCATTGAGCTGTTCGCGCCGCATCTGACGCGCGAGGTGGTTATGGAGGCGCTGAGCCACTAGCTGTGCCGCTCTTCGCGAGCGCGTTGTCAGCCTGCGGTCGTATCCTCCGGCGCCAATTCCGGTGCCGGCTCGCTGTAATCGCATTCCTTTTGTGGGCAGACTTTTTCAGTGCCGCGTCGCTTGGTGGTCTTGAGCGTCAGGATTGGCCACTGGCAGGTAGGGCAGGGCTCGTTGAGCGGCTCGTTCCACACCGCGTATTTGCACTCGGGGTAGGTCGAGCAGGAATAGAAAATCTTGCCATAGCGTGATTTGCGCTTGAGCAGCGTGCCTTTCTTGCACTCGGGACAGGCGACTTGCGTATCGGTCGGCTTCTCCAGCGGCTCGATGTATTTGCACTTGGGGTAGTTACCGCAGCCGATGAATTTGCCGTAACGCCCCTGGCGGATGATGAGCGGGCCATCGCATTGCGGGCAAGTGCGACCTTCCACGACTTCCGGCGCGGCGGCTTCGCTATCATCGTTGAGGTTGCGCGTGTAATCGCACTCAGGATAGCCGCTACAACCGATGAAGCGGCCGCGCCGACCCAGGCGGATGCTGAGCGGCTTGCCGCATTTCGGGCAGTCTTCGTCCATGGCTTCCTGAGTGACGTCCTTGCGCTCGACGTTTTGTTCGGTGTCGTCGACGCGTTCCTTGAACGGCTTCCAGAAGGTGCGCATCAGCGGCACCCAATCTTCCTCGCCGCGCGAGACGGCATCGAGCTCATCTTCCAGTTTGGCGGTGAAGTCATAGTCCACATATTGCGGGAAGTAGTTGGTGAGGAACTTGTTGACGATGCGCCCGACATCGGTGGGGATGAAGCGGCGCTTGTCCATGCGGACATACTCGCGTTGCTGCAGTGTGGAGATGATGGCGGCATAGGTTGAGGGGCGGCCGATGCCGAACTCCTCCAGCGCTTTGACCAGGCTCGCTTCGCTGTAGCGCGGTGGCGGCTCGGTGAAATGTTGTTCGGGGCGAATCTTGTTTAGGTCGACCGTCTCGCCTTCCTTGAGCGGCGGCAGCAGGCGATTCTCATCATCGCCGCTCTTGGCGTCGTCCACCCCTTCCTGATACACGGCCATGAAGCCGGGGTCGGCGATGGTCGAGCCGCTGGCGCGGAAGAAGTGTTCCTGGCCGGCGGCCAGATCCGCGCTGACCGTATTGATGGTGGCGTGGATCATCTGGCAGGAGACGGCGCGTTTCCAGACTAAATCATAGAGCTTGTATTGGTCGGCACTGAGATGTGTCTTCATCTCTTCCGGCGTTTGCGTGACGCTGGTAGGGCGTATTGCTTCGTGCGCCTCCTGGGCATTCTTGGCCTTGGTCTTATAGACATTGGGCGTGGCCGGTACCTTGTCTTTGCCGTAACGTTCGGCAATGTAGCCGCGAATTTCCTCTATCGCTTCCTGAGCCAGATTTACCGAGTCGGTACGCATGTAGGTGATAAGGCCTACGGTGGTGCCGCCGATGTCGATGCCTTCATACAACTGTTGTGCGGTGCGCATGGTGCGGCTGGCGGAGAAGCCCAGCTTGCGGGAAGCTTCCTGTTGGATCGTGGACGTGATGAACGGCGGCGCGGGGTTGCGTTTGCGCTGTTTCTTCTCGACTTTGCTAATGCGCAGTTTACCGTTTGCCGCCGTGGTGAGGGCCGTCACCGCCTTAGTGGCGTCATCTTCATTGTTGATGCTGAATTGGCTGAGTTTCTTGCCGGCGTAATGATGCAGACGTGCGGCGAACTTGTCTTTGTCTTTGGCGACATCGGCCTCGATGGTCCAATATTCACGGGCTTTGAATTTTTCGATTTCCTCCTCGCGCTCCGCAATCAAGCGCAGCGCCGGGCTCTGTACGCGGCCCGCCGAGAGTCCGGGGCGGATCTTTTTCCACAGCAGGGGAGAGAGATTGAAACCGACTAAATAATCCAGCGCGCGGCGCGCTTGTTGCGCGTTGACCAAGTCCATGGATACCCGCCGCGGTTGGGTCATGGCTTCCTGGACGGCGCGCTGGGTAATTTCGTTGAACACCACGCGATGTACTGGTTTGTCATCGAGTATCGCTTTTTCTCGCAGCAGCTCGCACAAATGCCAGGAGATGGCTTCGCCCTCGCGGTCCGGGTCAGTGGCCAGATAAAGCGTGTCGGCCTTGCTCATGGCCTTGGCGATGGCCTCGAAATGTTTTTCATTCTTTTCGATGGACTGGTATTTCATGACGAAGTCGTGCTCGGGGTCCACCGCGCCTTCCTTGGGCAGCAGGTCGCGCACATGGCCGTAGGAGGCCAGTACCTGGAAATCCTTGCCCAGGTACTTCTTGATGGTTTTCGCCTTGGCCGGCGATTCGACTATAACTAGATGCTTGCTCATCAATAACTGTCCGTCTGTGTTGTTGCAGACCTCGCTGCCTATCATCCTGGTCTGGAATAAAGCATGCTCCCGGCACGGCAGAGCCGCCCCGCGTTGTCGTGGTGCGTGGTGAGTTAGTTTAGTGCAACCACCCTGGGGTCCCCTCGAACACCAAGTCTTCCATCCAGGCGAAGGCCGCCTCCTTGCCGGGTTGATTGAACAGTACCATCAGAATGATCCACTTGAGATCAGTCAGATCGACTTCATCGGTTTCCAGGGCCATGACGCGGTCCAGCACCAGTTCTCGGCTTTCAGCATCCAGGACGCCGCTTTGTTCTAAAAAGAGCAAGAAGCCGCGGGATTCCGTATCCAGGCGCTTGCTTTCCTCGGTGCTGTAGAGACGTACCGAGCGCGTCGTGTTGGTGGTTATGGCGGTACTGGCTCGAGCCTGGGCGAGATCCTCCAGCCAGTTAAACGCCTTGTCGATCTCGCGGTCCATGAAGCCGGCACGCACCAATTCCGCTTTCAGGGACTCCTGATCGGCGCTGTCGTCCATGTCCCCGTACATGTAATTTTCCAACAGGTACATGAGGATATCGAGTACGTTTTCTTTCATTAACTACCGTCGCTGTCAGGAGAGGCGAGTGTATAGACCCCCTGCTGTGGGTGCTACCTGTCCATGCAATTCAAGGACCAACAGCATGGAGGAAACCTGTTCCGGCGTCAATCCGCTCCGCTCCACCAGGGTGTCGATGGCCGCCGGCTCATAACCCAAGGCTCCCAGCAATTGGGCATAGGCGGGATCATCGGCGTGGCGGTGCGGAGGGGTGCCCGAGAGCGGAGTGAGGGGGGTGTGAGTCGCTGTCCAGCCGCCTAATTCCTCGATGATGTCGGCGGCGGTTTCGACCAATTTCGCGCCCAGGCGGATGAGCGCGTGACAGCCGCGCGCCTGCGGATTATGGATGGAGCCGGGAATGGCGAAGACTTCGCGGCCTTGCTCCGTGGCCAGGCGAGCGGTGATTAGCGAGCCGCTATGGATGGCGGCCTCTACCACCAGCGTGCCGAGACTGAGGCCGCTGATGAGTCGGTTACGGCGGGGGAAATTTTCCGGACGGGGCGCCGTGCCCGGCGGGAATTCCGTCACCAAGGCGCCGCGTCCGGCGATTTCATGAGCCAAGTTGCGGTGGCGCGCCGGATAGACGCGGTCCAGCCCGGTGCCCGTGACGGCGATGGTGTGGCCGTCCTGGGCGGCCAAGGCGCCTTGGTGGCTGGCGGCGTCTATCCCTAACGCCAGGCCGCTGGTGATGACTAAACCGCTGGCCGCCAAATGGCGGGCGAAATCCGCGGCGGTATCCGCGCCGCCGCGGGTGGGGTTGCGGGTGCCGACGATGGCCAGCTGCGGTTGTCTGAGGAGTTCGGGGTCGCCGTGCACGAACAAGACTAGGGGGGGGTCGGGCAGTTCGTTGAGCAGGGGCGGGTAGCGTGGGTCATGCAGGCTGATGAGGTGGCGGTCGGGCTGTTGCGCCCAGGCAAGATCAAGATCGATGATCCCCCAATCGGGCTCGCGTAGCCAGTCGCGTGCGGCGTCGCCGAGTTTCACCCTCTCAGGGCAAGCGCGCGCGCCGGACTGGAATAATTCCAGGGGGGTGGGGAAATGTTCCAGTAGGCGTCGTGCGGTGACGACGCCTACCCCCGGCATGCGCACCAGGGCCAGCCAGTAGGCCAGTTCCCCCCGTTCCCCCGTCATGGCGCCGTCAGGGGTTACGCACCGCGTCGTAGAGGCGAATTTCGCGCGTGGCTTTCATCACCAAGGCATAACTGACCTGCTCGAAGGTGCGAAACACCATAATCAGGCCGGATCGGGTGTCGGGCAATTCCACCCACTCTCCCTTGCGGCTCACCGGGTCGCGCACTTGGTCTCCAGCGGTATACGCGGCCAGCACATGGCCGGATTGTATGCCGTCGAGATGACCCCTATTTAACACCACCATTTGGTATTGACCAACACGCGAAACGGCATCGAATACTGAGATGATGAGGCCTTCAATTTCCTGTTCGGGCGCGCGTGGCGTGAAATTGTAACTCACTTCCTCATCCTCAGGCACCGCCAATAGGCGGTCGCCGACCAGCGCCTCACGATAGGCGGTGGTCAGCATCAGTGTGGCGGGATCGCCGAAGGCTTCCACGCGCGCATCACCGATTTGGATGGCTTCGTAGCCCAGCACGTCTTTCTTGCCGGCGCCGGGGTTTTGGTAGGCTTTGCCCTGCCGAAACACGCGGTAGCGCGTGGTGGTGGCTAGGCCGAGGCCGCGCGCGTACATCTTGTTATTGGTGCCGGCAACCAAATGGCCTTCCTCCATGGCCATCACATAGCCGGCGTTTTCCATTTGCTTGGGGTCGACCACTTGGGCCCTGAGCAGAAATTGTTGGATAGCGTCCATGGGCAAAGTGGGGATGGCGCGCTCGAGTTGTTCCACCCGCACTTGCGGTGTGAGTTTGACCGTGGGCAGGCCGCGCTCGAGCATCAATACCGGTTGACCCTCGCGATACACCAGGCTGACGGTGTCGCCCGGATAGATGAGGTGCGGGTTTTCGATCTGCGGATTGATTTCCCACACCTCGGGCCAGCGCCACGGTTCGCTCAGGAAGCGCCCCGAGATGTCCCAGAGGGTGTCGCCCTTGACCACCACGTAACGTTCCGGGTGATCGGGGGCCAGTTGTACCGCGTCCGCCTGGGCGCTGCTTAGCGCGAAGACGAGAAACAGCGCGGTGATGGCTCTACGCATAACCATAAGCGCCCTTTTCCATGTTGTGTGTCACGAGTTTAGCCGAATCATGCCAGCCGCTCTACGGGTAGCATGGACCTTTATTAATTGGGTATGATCCCATCGATACACTATATACGGCAATTCTCTCAATACCTTGATGGATCTTTTATGGCGATGCTGCCTATATTGCATTACCCCGATCCGCGTCTACGCAATCCGGCCCTGCCCGTCGCTGGGGTGGACGAGGCTATCCGCCAGCTGCTGGACGACATGCTCGAGACCATGTACGCGGCGCCGGGCATAGGCTTGGCGGCGCCGCAGGTCAATGTCAGCAAGCGCGTTATCGTCGTCGATATCAGTGATGAGCGTAACGCACCCTTATATTTCGTCAACCCGGAAATCACCCTGCGTACCGGCGTGGAGGAAATGGAGGAAGGTTGTCTATCAGTGCCCACCATCTATGAACCGGTGCAGCGCGCTGCACGCATCCAGGTGCGCGCCCTGGGCCGCGACGGCCAGGCCTACGAGATGGCGGCGGACGGGTTGTTGGCGGTGTGCATCCAACACGAAGTGGATCACTTGGACGGCAAACTGTTCGTGGACTATCTTTCCGAGCTCAAGCGCCGCCGTATCCGTCGAAAATTGGACAAACAGCGCCGCAAGACGCTCTGACGCCGATCCTATTCACTTATTACTCGTTACGAGAGCATGGCCACAGGACTCGATATTATCTTCGCCGGCACGCCTGATTTCGCCCGCGAGGCGTTACAGGCGCTGCTCGGCTCGCGCCACCGTGTGGTCGCCGTCTATACCCAGCCCGATCGTCCCGCTGGACGCGGCCGCAAGCTCACCCCGAGCCCGGTCAAACAGCTGGCGATCGCGCATGGCATTCCGGTCTTTCAACCCGAGAAATTGAAGTCGACCGACGAGCAGGCGCGCTTGCGAGCACTGCATGCCGACGTGATGGTGGTGGTGGCCTATGGATTGATTCTGCCCCAGCCGGTGCTGGATGCGCCGCGCCACGGCTGCTTGAACATTCATGCCTCGCTATTGCCGCGGTGGCGCGGCGCGGCCCCCATTCAGCGTGCCATCCTGGCCGGTGACACCGAGACCGGTATTACCATCATCCAAATGGACGCCGGTTTGGACACCGGCCCCATGCTGCACAAGTTGCCCTGCCCCATCACCCCCGACGATACTGCGCAAACTTTGCACGACAAACTGGCTGTTTTGGGCGGTGAGGCGATCCTCACCGCATTGGATCAATTAGAGGGCGGCAGATTGAGTCCCGAAGTGCAGGACGAGGGTTTAACTTGTTATGCCGCCAAGCTCGACAAGTCCGAGGCGGCTATCGATTGGAGCCAATCCGCCGCGGTCATCGCGCGCCGTGTGCACGCTTTCAATCCCTGGCCGGTGGCGCAGACAACTTGGGGCGATGCGACACTACGCGTGTGGCGCGCCGCGGCGCAGTCGCAAGCGACATCGGCCGCCCCCGGCGACGTGCCCGGCACCGTTCTGGGGGCGAGTCGCGACGGCATTGATGTAGCCACCGGCGCAGGCGTGCTGCGCTTGTTGGAAGTGCAGTTGCCCGGCAAGCGGCCCATGGCGGCAGCGGATATGCTGAATGCCAAGCCAATTCCGGTGGGGCTGCGCCTGGGCGCCCCCGCCGTGCCCGTCTAGCCATCACATGGATGCCAGGACCGCCGCCGCCCGGGTCGTGACACTAGTCATGAGCGAGGGAGCTTCGCTCACCACCGCCCTGCCCGCCATCTTGGAGCGTGTGGCGCCAGGCGATCGGGCGCTGGTTCAAGAATTGAGCTACGGGACCTTGCGCTGGGCGCAGCGTCTCGAGCCGGTCTTGGCGGCGCTGCTGAGCAAGCCGCTCAAGTCACGCGATCATGACGTGCGCGCGTTGTTGCTGACGGGCTTGTATCAGTTGGTCTATATGCGCATCGCACCCCATGCCGCGGTGGCCGAAACCGTGAGTGCCACGCGCACCCTGGGTAAGAGCTGGGCGGCGGGTTTGGTCAATGCGGTATTGCGCGGTTTTCAGCGCCGGCGCGAGGCGCTGTTGGCGGCAGCTGATGGTGATGACTGCGCGGCGCTGTCGCACCCGCGGTGGCTGGTGGAGCGTTTGCGCCGGCAGCGCCCCAAGGAATGGCGAGAAATCCTCGCTGCGAATAATCAGCGTGCGCCCATGACGCTGCGCGTTAACGCCCAGCAGCTTAGTCGCGACGATTATCAGGTGCGTTTGCGGGAAGTGGGTGTCGCGGCGCGGCCCGCGCCGCACACCACGCACGGACTAGTGTTGGAGGCGCCGATGGATGTGCAATCCCTGCCGGGATTCGCGCAAGGCTGGGTGTCAGTGCAGGATGCGGCGGCGCAGCTTGCCGCGCCGTTATTGGCGCCGCTCGCCGGGGAGCGGCTGTTGGATGCCTGCGCTGCGCCGGGCGGCAAGAGTGCTCATCTGCTGGAATTGCAACCTGAGTTGAGCGAGCTGGTGGCCGTGGATAGCGACGAGGCGCGCCTGGCGCGCGTGCGTGATAATCTCGATCGTCTCGGTTTGCACGCCACCTTATATGCTGCTGATGCCGCTGTGCCTGAGACCTGGTGGGATGGTCGTCTCTTCGATCGCATCTTGCTCGATGCTCCCTGTTCCGCTACCGGAGTGATACGCCGCCATCCGGACATCAAACATTTGCGCCGAGACACCGATATCGCCACCTTGGTGACTACGCAGTCGCATTTATTGGCGGCGCTGTGGCCGCTGCTACGTGCCGGCGGTATGCTGTTGTACGCCACCTGCTCGATTCTGCCCGAGGAGGACGAACAACAAGTGGCGCGCTTTCTCGATGAATATCCCGATGCGCGCGTCGTGCCGTTGACGGCGACTTGGGGGATGGCGGTGCAACCGGGACGCTTGATCCTGCCCGGCAGGGACGATATGGACGGCTTTTTTTATATGTGCATCAGTAAACAAGAGCGGGCCGACTAATGGCGGGCCGGCTGCGTGCGGGGCGCTTGAGGGGCATGCGCGCGTTGTGCGGATTGTTGACCCTGGTGTGCGCGCCTATCGTGGCGTGGGGAGCAGAAGAGAATACCTCGCATATCGAGGTGCGCAGCGCGGAGATCGTCCAAGTCGAAAAGATCTATCGCCTGAGCGCGGTGGTCGATTATCGCTTCAGTGCGCCAGCGCTGGAGGCCTTGCACAACGGCGTGCCGTTGGTGGTCGAATTGATGATAGAGATCGAGCGTCCGCGTGATTATGTGTGGAATGAGACCGTCGCCACCTTGCGCCAGCGTTATCAATTGGAATATGAGGCGCTCACCAATCGTTACGGCGTTACCAATCTCAACAGCGGCGCACAGAGTCATTATCCTACCCGCGTGATGGCTATCGCCGCCATGGGTCATGTCTTCGATATTCCTATTCTGGACGTCGACTTACTCGATGCCGAGCAGAGTTACACGGCGCGCTTGCAAGCGAGTTTGGATCTCAACGCGCTGCCGGTGCCGTTGCGCTTGATGGGTTATTTCTCTCCAGCGTGGCGTGCTTCCAGCGAGTGGTACACATGGACGCTGCGTTGATACGTCGTTTGAGCGGTGGTTTCGTGCCGGTGGCGGCCTTGTTCGTGCTGCTGATCGCCTCGCTATATCTGATGGGGCGCGCCATCCAAAACTCCGAAGAGTTCGCCGACTTGTACGTATGGCTGTTTGCAGTCAACGTGTTGGAGTTGATCCTGCTGCTTTACTTGATCGGCGCCAACATGATGCGCTTGGTGCGTCAGTATCGCGCCGGCGCCACCGGCTCGCGACTCACGGTGCGCTTGGTGGCCATGTTCGTGTTGTTGGCCGTGGTGCCGGTATCCATCGTCTATTATTTCTCGCTGGATTTCTTGCGGCGCGGCATCGACAGCTGGTTCGATGTGCGGGTGGAAAAAGCCCTGGATGATGCGCTGGAGTTGAGCCGCACAGTGCTGGATGGACGCATGCGCGACTTATTGCGTCAGGCGGAGGCGATGGCCCAAGAATTGGCCCATGTTCCCACGGAGCAAGCGGCTGCCATGCTCAATGAGCTCAGTGATGATAATGAGACGGGTGAGTTGAGCTTGCTCACCGTGAATGGGCGCATCATTGCCTCCAGCGGCGGCCTGACCACCAAGGTGTTGCCGGCCTATCCCAACGAAGCCATCATGCTGCAAATTCGCCAAGGCGTGACCTATGTCGGACTAGACGATGTGGCCGGCTTCGGTTTGAACATCCGCGTCGTGGTGCCGCTGGCAGGCGCCGAGGGGCGGCTGTTGCAGGCGTTGTATCCCATGCCCGAGCGCGTGGCGGCGCTGGCCGATAACGTGCAATCCACGTATTCGCGTTACGAACAGTTAGTGTATCTGCGCGAGCCGCTGAAATTCAGCTTTACGATCACTTTGTCATTGGTGCTGCTGCTCAGCCTGCTGACTGCGGTGTGGGTAGCCTTTTATGCCGCGCGGCGTTTGGTGGCGCCGATACGTACTCTGGCCATCGGTACGCGCGCGGTGGCCAGCGGCGATTACGATCGCCGTTTGCCGATGGCGGGCAACGATGAATTCGGGCAATTGGTGCAGTCATTCAACGATATGACCGGCCGTCTCGCTCTGGCGCGCGACGAAGCGAGTCGCAGTCAACAGCAAGTGGAAGGGCAGCGTGCCTATCTCGAAGCGGTGCTGGGGCGTTTGTCGTCGGGCGTGTTGGTGTTGGACGCGGGTCAGCAATTGCGCACCGCCAATGCGGCGGCCGGGCTGATATTGGGCGTGGAGTTGGCGCCATTGTTGGGGCGCCAACTCAAAGTGCTGTCCGTGGCGCATCCGCATTTGGGAGTTTTCGCCGAAGAGTTGGCCGATCATTTGGCCGATGCCGATCAAGAATGGCGCGAGGAAATAACCTTGTTCGGCGCCGCCGGGCGGCAAGTGTTGATGTGTGGGGGGACTTCTTTGCCGATGATGGATGGCGACGGACCGGGTTATGTGGTGGTGTTCGAAAACATCACTGCGCTCATCCAGGCGCAACGTGATGCCGCTTGGGCCGAGATGGCGCGGCGTCTGGCGCATGAGATCAAAAATCCACTCACGCCCATCCAGCTTTCCGCCGAGCGGCTGCGCCACAAATATCTCAAGCAGATGAATCCCGACGAGTCGCAGTTGTTGGATCGCTGCACGCATACCATCATCCAGCAAGTCGAGGCCATGCAGGAGATGGTGAAAGCGTTCTCAGAATATGCGCGCACGCCTAAGTTGGAGCGTCGTTCTTTGGATTTGAATCGCTTGATCGGCGAAGTGCTGGACTTGTATCACGGCCACTCGCCGGTTGAGTTCAACCTGGACCTGGATCAGAGCCTGCCGCCGGTGGAGGTGGACCCGGGGCGTTTCCGTCAATTGCTGCATAATCTGCTTAAGAACGCCATAGAAGCCTTGGCGGGACGCCCCACGGGGCGCATTATGATCACTACCCGCCGAGTCGAGGAAGCGGGCTTTCCGTTGCTGGAATTGCGCGTCGCCGATAACGGTCCGGGCTTTTCCGGGGAGTTGCAGGGGCAGGTGTTCGAGCCTTACGTGACCACCAAGCTCAAGGGCAGTGGACTGGGTCTGGCCATCGTGAAGAAGATCGTGGAAGAGCACGGCGGTATGATTACAGCCGAGAACGCGGAGGGGGCGTGCATCGTGGTGCGCTTACCGTTGGAGGGTGTGGTGGAGAAGGGCGCGATAGCTAGGAATAAACAGCCGGCCGCGACAACGCGCCGTGTCGGGCGGGATCAGGGATGACGGCGCCGCATATCTTGATCGTGGACGACGAGCCGGATATTCGGCGCGTGGTTAGTGAAATTCTCGAGGATGAGGGCTACCAAGTGAGCCTGGCCGAGAATGGCGAGGCGGCCCGGCGTGCGCGCCGTGCGCAACGGCCTGACTTGGTGTTGCTCGATATTTGGATGCCGGATGTTGACGGTATTACCTTACTCAAGGAGTGGGGCGATGAGCGTGGGTCGGGCTGTCCGGTCATCATGATGTCGGGACATGGTACGGTGGAAACGGCGGTGGAGGCCACCCGCTTGGGCGCCTATGACTTCATAGAAAAGCCGCTGTCCATGGCCAAGTTGTTGCTCACCGTGAGTCGTGCCTTGGAAGTGGCTAAGCTGGAACGGGAGAACGTCGGCTTACGCCGTCAGGCGCAACCGCTCAGCGAGCCTTTGGGCCGCAGTGCCGTCATGCAGCAGTTGCGCGAGCAAATCCAGCGCATCGCCCAGCACGATGCTTGGGTACTGATCAGCGGCGAACCGGGTACCGGCAAGGCCTTATCTGCCCGTTATTTGCACGCCTGCAGCCCACGCCGTGACGGCCCCTTCGTCGAGGTGGGTGTGGCGGCGTTGCTGCAGGAAAATTCCGCGGTGGAACTGTTCGGCTCCGAAGGCGACGGCAAGGTTCAGTACGGGCTGCTAGAGCAGGCCAAGGGCGGCACCTTGTTTCTCGACGAAGTGGGTGACATGGATTTGGCCGTACAGGCGCGTTTGTATGGGGCGTTGGAGAGCGGCACCTGTCTGCGCGTGGGCGGCGTCGAGCCGGTGACATTGGATGTGCGCATCGTCGCGGCCACGCATCGTGATCTGACGCGCGAGGTACAGACCAAATGCTTCCGCGAGGATCTTTATTATCAGCTAAACGTGGTGCCGCTACGGGTGCCGCCGCTGCGTGAACGTAGCGAGGATATCCCTGAATTGCTGCGTTATTATGCCGACCATTTCGTGCATCAAGAAGGCTTGGCTTATCGCGAATTCTCCGTGGCGGCGCAAAATTACTTGCGCAATTACTCTTGGCCCGGCAATGTGCGCGAGCTCAAGAACTTGGTGCAGCGTTTGCTGATACTCGGTAACGAGCAGGAAGTCGACTTGGCCGAAGTGCGCGCGGCGCTGGGGACGGTGGTGCCGCAGGTGGGTGCGCTGGTCCCCCCGGGGGAGTTCGACCTGCCGTTGCGTGAGGCGCGCGAGAACTTCGAGCGTGCCTATTTCGCATATCAAATGCGTCTGCATGGCGGTAGTGTGGGTAAGGTGGCGAAGAGCGCCGGCTTGGAGCGCACCCATCTGTATCGTAAGCTGCGCGGCTTGGGTGTCAATATAAAAGAAAGCGGCAAAACCGCGGATAATGAATGAGGATGCTAGCATTGGCCGCCCCGCGAGAATGAGCGAAGAGATGAGAGGGCGGCGATGAGTGAGCTGGAGTTGCGATGAAAATAATCATACTCGGCGCCGGGCAGGTGGGGTCGTCGGTGGCGACCGCGTTGGCATCCGAGGCCAACGATATCACTGTGGTGGATGCGGATACTAAAAAGCTCGAGGAATTGCAGAGTCGGCTCGATCTGCGCTCGGTCGCCGGGCATGCCTCGCATCCGGATGTGTTGCGGCGTGCCGGCGCGGAAGACGCCGACATGATCCTGGCGGTCACCAGTTCCGATGAAACCAATATGATCGCGTGCCAGGTGGCTTATACGCTGTTTCACACCCCCACTAAGATCGCCCGCGTGCGCTCGCGCGAGTACCTGGCCTATCCGCAATTGTTCGCCCAGGAGGCCTTGCCCATCGATGTGCTCATCAGCCCCGAGCAAGTAGTCATCGACTATGTGCAACGCTTGATCGAGTATCCCGGCGCATTGCAAGTGCTGGATTTCGCCGGCGGCAAGGTCCAGTTGGTTGCGGTCAAAGCCTACTACGGTGGTCCGCTGGTTGGCCATGAGTTGCGTGCGCTGCGCGATCACATGCCCGGCGTCGACACGCGGGTGGCGGCGATATTCCGCCGCGGTAAACCGATCATTCCGGAAGGGGATACGGTGATCGAGGCGGACGATGAGGTGTTCTTCATCGCCGCGCGCAAGCATATTCGGGCGGTGATGAGCGAGCTGCGCAAGCTGGATAAACCGGTCAAGCGCATCATCATTGTCGGCGGCGGCAACATAGGGCGCGGCTTAGCGCGAGCCATGGAAGGCAATTATCAAGTCAAGCTGGTGGACCATAATGCCGAGCGCAGCATCGATATTGCGGGGGAATTGGAAAAGGCCATCGTGTTGTTGGGCGATGCCGCCGACGAGGAGTTGCTGATAGAGGAGAACATCGAGAACACCGACGTGTTCTGTGCGGTGACCAACGACGACGAGGCCAATATTCTTTCCGCCATGCTTGCCAAGCGTCTCGGCGCTCGCAAGGTGATGTCGTTGATCAATCGCGCCGCTTATGTGGACTTGATCGAAAGTAGTGACATCGACATCGCCATCTCGCCGCAGCAAGCTACCATCGGCAGTTTACTGGCGCATGTGCGGCGCGGTGATGTGGTGGTGGTGCATAGCTTGCGGCGCGGCGCCGCGGAGGCCATCGAAGCCGTCGCCCACGGTGATAATCGGACTTCGAAAGTGGTGGGGCGCGCCGTACAGGAGGTGAAGCTGCCGCCGGGCACTGGCATCGGCGCCATCGTGCGCGGCGACGAAGTGCTCATCGCTCATCGTGATACCGTCATCGAATCGGAGGATCACGTCATTTTGTTTCTCACCGACAAGCGGCGCGTGGCGGATGTCGAGCGCTTGTTTCAGGTGGGTATTACGTTTATCTGACGACTATGCAATACAAGGTCGTCCAGCGCATACTCGGTATCCTGCTCATGGTGTTCAGCATCACCATGTTGCCACCCATCGTGGTGTCATGGTGGTATGACGATGGTGCGTGGCTGCCTTTCGTGCTCGGGTTTCTCATCATCCTCGGTGCAGGCTTTCTGTTCTGGGCGCCGGTGCGCCAACATCGTCGTGAATTGCGTATTCGCGATGGCTTCGTGGTCGTGGTGATGTTCTGGACGGTGTTGGGTCTCTCCGGTGCCGTCCCTCTGATGCTCGCGGATAGCCCCAACATGGACTATACCTCCGCCGTGTTTGAGTCCCTGTCGGGCCTCACCACCACCGGCGCCACGGTGTTGGTGGGCATCGACGATCTTCCCCAGGCCATCTTGTTTTACCGTCAGCAACTGCAATGGTTGGGCGGCATGGGCATTATCGTGTTGGCGGTCGCCATCCTGCCCATGCTGGGTGTCGGCGGCATGTCGCTGTATCGCGCTGAGACACCGGGGCCGATGAAGGATACCAAGCTCACACCACGTATCACAGAAACCGCCAAGGCCTTGTGGTACATCTATCTCGCCCTTACCATCGCTTGCGCGTTAGGTTATTGGGCGGCAGGCATGAGTGGTTTCGATGCCATTGCCCATGCATTTTCCACCGTCGCTATCGGTGGCTTTTCCACTCACGATCTCAGTATGGGCTATTTTAGTAGCGCGCTCATCGAAGCGGTGGCGGTGGTGTTTATGTTGCTCGCCGGGGTGAATTTTTCCCTGCACTTCATTGCCTGGCGTTCCTTGAGTCTCAAACCCTATCTGCACGACGCCGAATTGAAGTTTTACATAATGATGCTGGCTCTAGTGGCGTCCGTTACCACCGGTTATCTCTACGGAACCGGCACCTTCACCAATGCCGGCAGCGCCGTGCACCACGGTATATTCCAGGCGGTCTCTATAGGTACCACTACCGGCTTCACTACCGCTGAATATCACAATTGGCCGGGCTTCTTGCCGGTGCTGCTGTTGTTTACCAGCTTCATAGGTGCCTGTGCTTTTTCCACCGGCGGCGGAATGAAAGTGATTCGTTTTCTGTTGTTGGTTAAGCAAGGGGTGCGCGAGGTCAAGCGCCTGGTGCATCCGCAGGCACAGTTCGTTATCAAGGTCGGTGGCAAGGCGCTATCAGATAAAGTGGTGGAGGCGGTATGGGGGTTCTTTTCTGTGTATGTGGCGGTGTTTGTCATCATGATGCTGATGCTGATGTTCACCGGCCTCAACCAAATCACCGCCTTCTCCGCCGTGGCGGCTTGTCTCAATAACCTCGGCCCCGGTTTGGGCGACGTTGGCTCCAATTATTCCACTATCAACGACGCCGCAAAATGGATACTGTGTCTGGCCATGATCATGGGCAGGCTAGAAATTTTCACTTTATTGGTATTGTTCACCCCGGCGTTCTGGCGCCGTTGATACGAGAGGTAGTCAAGCATGTCCGACGATATTGCCCGCGAAAAGTGGGACAGCCATTACAGCGCCGCTGATTTGCCCGAGGCGGCCACGGTGCTACGTGATAACGCTCATCTGTTGCCCAAGCAGGGTACGGCCTTGGATATTGCCTGCGGTCTGGGCGCGAACAGCATTGTGCTCGCCGAACATGGCCTGGAAACGCATGCTTGGGACATTTCCCCGGTTGCCGTCGAGCGCCTGCGCGCTTATGCCGTCGAACGCGGCTTGCCCATCATCGCCGCGGCCAAGGACGTGCAGTACGAAGCGCTGCCGCCGGCGCAGTTTGATGTCATCGTCGTCGCGCACTTTCTCGATCGTCGCATCACGCCGGCGTTGCTTGCCGCGCTCAAAGTCGGCGGCCTGTTGTTCTATCAGACGTTCACCCGTACCGCTGTCAGCGACGCCGGCCCGCACAACGAAGAATGGCGTCTTGCCGATGGTGAGCTGTTATCGATGTTCGCACCGTTGCGACCGCTCGTTTATCGCGAGGAAGGCCGTGTCGGTGACGTGACGCGAGGCTTTCGCGACAAAGCGCTGCTGGTTGCTGTGAAGGAGTCCGATCGTTCCGGCGACTGCCTCAAAGCAGGCCATGACTGAAGGATCGACGATGAGTCGAGCGCGCGCAGAGGCGAGTTCGCTTTGCTTGGTCTACCTTTGCGCTAGGGACCAATGAGCTTGATGATCTAAATTCTTTCCGAAGTGGGCGCCTAGAATTACACGCAGCGTTGTGCCGCTAGCCACCGTAAGAACGGCCAGGATGAGTACGGGACGGCCGAGGTTTTCAGAGTCATGCCCTTGGCGGCGCTGGCTCGTTTTCCCATGCCGGGAGACCGTTGATGATCCCAGTCGGGGCCGCCTTACTGAATCAAAACCTGCCGCTGTTGCGTCGCGGCTCGTTGCCTGAACGAGAGGCGCTCGACGTGATGACTTTGTCGCCCCACTGCTGCGTGCTTCGATGTGGTGGCAGGAATATTGCTTCCGTCACGATCCCGGTCGTCGTCCGCCTTGCCCGCCGTTGCGTGTGAGGGCGCCGCCTAAGGGCTTTCCTTTAGCCAGCAACTAGCCCAACTCGGGTCATGGCGACCCAGCGCCGAATGGCTGACCAGTGATGTCTGCAAAGCCCGGAATCCGCGGGCCGAGCACCTTGTCGACGGTGGCCTAGACGCCGTTCGGCTGCTGTGAGCGGTAGTCATGAGGCGGAATCTGAGCTAGGCGCGAGACTGAGCCGGCGTCTTCGCCGTCCGCGCCCAGTCGTAATCCGCGAGTTCGAGTCAATCAGCGCGTCATCGCCATAGGGTCTACTTCGCCATGACGATCAATACGGAGGCTTGTATGGTTCCAGCCAGACTTTCCAAGTCTCCCGGTTGCGTCGCTGCAACCTTATTGGCTTTGACGCCAGTTGCGGGGAGGGTATTCAGCAGATCGATCAGATAGGGCACTTTCACCGCGTAACTGACCGTGCCCATCGGCATGGCATCGCCTGAACCGTTTTGCGAGGCGGTACCTAACATGGAGGTGACGATGCCGACCACCTCGCCCTGCATGTTTATCAGCGGTCCGCCGCTGTTGCCCGACTGGATGGGGACGCTGATCTGAAAGATGCGTGGATTGTCCATAAAGCCGCGCTCACCACTGATGATGCCGTTGGACAGCTTGGGCGACTTACCCATGACGTCGATGCGAGGGTAGCCGATGGTGAAGACGCTGCTACCCAAGCGCGCGGTGTGTTTGGACAGCGGGAGAGCGGGTGGCAGTTTTTCTATGTCTATGACTTTCAGTAGTGCAAGGTCGTTTTCCTCGTCGATAGTATCGACGGCCGCCTCAATCTCCTCGCCTTTGATGTCGAGGAGTGTGATGTGATCGCTGCCCGCAACGACGTGAAGATTGGTTACCACGTAGCCTCCCGTCACCGGCCAACCGGTGCCTACGGAGAGAGATTGCGTTTCCCAGGAGAGACTGGCACGGTCAGTATCGGTAACGTCCCCGATCTGTGTTATCAGTTTCGCTAAGGCGGGGTGCGTGGGCACATGGCGTCGCAGGGACAGATAGGCGTTGCGTGCGTTTTGTTGATTGCCTTTTTGTAGATAAGCTTCCGCCGCCATGCTCAGCCATGTGCCCGCCTCGGTCAAATCAGGTGGTACGCCCCGACCCATCGCGTAAATGATGCCTAAATTGTATTGCGCATCGGCGTGTTGTTGGGCGGCGGCGCGGCGTAGCCAGTGCAATGCTGCTGTGATATCCCGTGTCGCGCCGTCTCCTTCCACGTAAAGCATGCCCAGATTGTACTGGGAGGGGGCTAAGCCTTGTTCCGCCGCTTTTTCATACCACAAGGCCGCCATGTTCAGGTCACGCACCACGCCTTGACCCAATGCGTACATCAAACCGAGATTGTGTTGGGCGCCGCCGTGACCTTGGCGCGCCGCGGCGCGATACCACTGTACGGCTAGGGCGGCGTCGCGCGCCACGCCGCGGCCGTAATCATAGGCGCTACCCAGGCTGAGTTGCGCGCTGGCATTGCCGCGCTCGGCCAACTGGGACCAAATTTCAACGGCAACGGTGTAGTTCTTGTCTTCGTAGGCATTCCAGGCGTCGGTGAGTGCCTCCTCGGTATTCATGGCGTGGGTGGTGGTAGCGAGCGCCATCAGGAGTGACAGTGCGAGTGCGCGGACGCTGCGCCCGGGCTTCCTTATCTCAGCCGCTGATATGGGGATCGAGCATCTGCCGCTGCGGTGCCTGCATGCAGTGGTCGTCGATATACTCATAATGATTCAACCTCGCCTACACATCTATCACTCCAAAGATATGTCGACAGGATTGCCTAGTTGCTTTACTCTCCGCCGCCATGGGCCTGCAGAAGGCGCACAGGCACTATAACCATAAATATTATAGTAGATATCATCTTTGCAATTATTCACACCTAAAAACGAAGTAAAGTGCGAATGTTTGCCTATACTTGCGTCGTGCGCCACGAAAGGGCCGAGATGAGTCCGGCGTGGCACCCCCTTCGTAACTAGAACAGAGGAGATTAATCATGTGGCATAGGACCGCAGTAACCGCATCATCATTGCTGTTCGTACTCACCTTGAGTGCCTGCAGCACGACTGAAACTAAAACCAGTTCCATTGACGCGGACGCGAGGCTGGCCGAAATCCAGCAACGCCAGGCCGACCTGAAAGCACAAGAGTCACAGATTGCCGAGCGGAGCCGCAGCTTGCAGCAAAAGGAATCGCAGTTGCAGCAAGAATCGAACCGTTTGCGGCAAGCCGAGGCCGATGCGCGTGCCGCCGCTCAGCGTGCGTCACAACAGCCGGCCAGTATGCAAACCGCTTCCAGCGAACAGATACTGCCGCCGGCCAAGCCGGGTCAGTGTTATGCGCGTGTATTCGCGCCGCCGCAGTATGATCGGGTGACCGAGAAAGTGTTGCGTCGCAGTGCCTCCGAGCGTATCGAAGTGATCCCGGCCAAGTTTCAAACCGTCACCGAAAAAGTGCTGGTGCAGCCCGAATCCGAGCGTCTCGAAGTCATCCCCGCCACTTATAAATGGGTTGAGGAGCAAGTCCTGGTGAAGCCGGCTACGCAGCGCATCCAGGAGGTTCCGCCTGTCTATGAGACCGTGACCGAAAAAGTGTTGGTGAAACCGGCACATACGACCTGGAAGAAAGGCACCGGCCCGATTCAGAAAGTGGACGAGGCGACCGGCGAGATCATGTGTTTGGTGGATGTCCCGGCGGAGTACAAGACGGTCACCAAGCGCGTGCTCAAGACGCCGGCGACCACGCGGGTGACGGACGTGCCCGCGGTGCATAAAACCGTGAAGCAGAAAGTGATCGATCGGCCCGCCTCGACCCGCGCGGTGAAAATCCCCGCCAAGTACGAGGCCGTGAAGGTGACCAAGCTGGTGCAGCCCACGCAGGAGAAGCGTATCGCCATCCCCGAGGAGTTCGAAACCGTCACCAAGCTGGTGATGACCTCCGAAGGCAAGATGGAATGGCGTGAAATCCTCTGTGAGACCAATACCACGCCCACGCGCATCAGCGCGCTGCAACAAGCGCTGAAAAAGGCCGGTTACAATCCCGGTCCGATCGACGGCATCGTGGGTGGTCAGACCATCAGCGCGGTCAATGCCTTCCAAAAAGACAAGGGCTTACCGGTGGATAAGTACCTGAATGTCTCCACCTTGCAGGCCTTGGGAGTCAGCCCGCGCTAAGTCACCAGCCGGGTTAGTAACAAGGATGTCGAGATGGGCCCTGCGGGGCCCATCTTTTTTTGTCCCATCAGCGCAGATGTGCCCGATCGGGCCAACTCCCAGACTGTGGCTGTCAGGGGGACGCCGCTACAAATTCCTATCTCCGAGTTCAATTTGGTCCCGCCCACCCTTAATAAACCGTCTGCTCCCCCTCCGGTCGGCTGCGAAAGCGCTTATAGCCCCATTGGTATTGTTGAGGGCAGCGGCGTATGAGTTTCTCCACCATTTCGTTCATGGCCGTGACGGATTGTTCCAGGGTGCCGGTATTGAGGGTCGCGGGCGCGGGGATGAAGTGCAGATGGTAGCCGCGCCCCTGCGGTAGGCGCTCGGCGTAACTGAAGATCACGGGCGCGCGCGTCTTCAGCGCCAAGCGCGACAGCAGTACCATGGTGTTGGCCTGGATGCCGAATAGCGGCGCATACAGGCCGTTGCCGGCGCCGGGTTCTTGATCGGGCAGCATGCCGACCAGCTCGCCGCGATGCAGGGTTTGATAGAGCGCGCGCACCCCGCTGGCATCCACCGGCACCAGTTTGGCGCCGAGGCGTTCACGACCGTGACGGATGAGAGCGTCCAAGGCCACCATGCGCGGCGGGCGATAGAGGCTGGTCATGGGATAGTGATGGGAGCAGTACAAGCCGATCATCTCCCATGCCCCCAAGTGCGGCACGGCGAGTATGGCGCCCTGGCCGTGGGCGAGCGCCGCGCGCAGCTGTTCCTCACCGCTGACCTTGCGCACCAAAGACAGCACCCGCTCGTTCGGCCACAACCACAGCGCGCCGGCCTCGCTCATGGTCTTGCCGCTTTCGATCAGGCTGCGCCGGATGACACGCCGCTGTTCCGCTGCGGAAAGTTCGGGCAGACATAAGGGGACATTGATACGGCTGATGCGGCGCAGATCATTGGGGATCACTACCAGCCCCCAACCGATCAATGCGCCCAGGGCATGCGCCACAGGCAGCGGCAGGGCGGTGAAGCCGCGCAAGAGAGTAGTGACGAGTCGGGCGCGCATCGGTCAGTCTTGAGGTGAATTCAACGTGTCGGAAAGGTCGCTGTCGAGTATCGCTCGCGCCTGGACGACCTGGTCGGCCGCCACCTGAAGTTTTATCCAACCCACGGCAATGTTGTATAGCCAGTCGGTCTGGCCCAGATTTTCGTCCGCCAGCCAGCAGGGTATGCCCTCGGTTTCGAGGCGGCCCTTGGCGATGTGAGCCGCCGGCATATTGTCGAAAGTGGCGACGGTGATCAGTTCCACGGGAGTTCGCCCGCCAAAAGCCGCCAGTATAGTCAAATTCGCACCCGATACCAGGCCGAGCGAGGCCGGTGGTCTGACGCCGGCCTGCGGTTTGGTGTTGCCCTTAGTGGCAGGGTGTTAGAATGCCCGGCTCACTCATATGACCGGCCTGGCAGGCCCAGCGGAAGATAGCGATGTCCTCATTACGCGAACAGTTGCAGCGGCGCATACTCGTCCTCGACGGTGCCATGGGCACCATGATTCAGAGTTATAAACTGGAAGAGGCCGATTATCGTGGAGAGCGCTTTGAGCAACATGCCAGCGACCTCAAGGGCAACAATGACCTGTTGTCGATCACCCAGCCGCGCATCATCGGCGATATCCATTGCGCCTACTTGGCGGCCGGTGCAGATATTGTCGAGACCAACACCTTCAATTCCACCTCCATCGCCATGGCGGATTACCACATGGAAGAGTTGGCCTACGAATTGAACCTGGCCGGCGCGCGGGTGGCACGCACGGCGGCGGATGAATACAGCGCCAAGACGCCGGATCAGCCGCGCTTCGTCGCCGGTGTGTTGGGTCCCACCAATCGCACCGCCAGTATTTCCCCGGACGTGAACAACCCCGGCTTCCGCAACGTTGATTTCGATCAATTGGTGTCGGCCTACGATGATGCCATCCGCGGTTTGGTGGACGGTGGTGCTGACGCCCTGTTGGTGGAAACGGTGTTTGATACCTTGAATGCTAAGGCGGCGTTGTACGCCATCGATCAGTACTTCGAGCGGCACGCTACCCAATTGCCGGTGATGATCTCCGGCACCATTACCGACGCCTCGGGCCGTACTCTCTCCGGTCAAACCGTGGCGGCGTTTTGGAATTCGCTGCGTCACATCCAGCCGCTTAGCTTCGGCTTCAACTGCGCTTTGGGCGCCAAGGAGCTGCGCCAGCATATCGAAGAGCTCTCGGGCATCGCCGATACCTATGTTTCCGCCCATCCCAACGCCGGTCTGCCCAACGAGTTCGGTCAGTACGACGAATCGCCCGCGGTCATGGCCAAGGAAATCGAGGAATGGGCGCAGAGTGGTTTTCTCAATATCGTCGGCGGTTGCTGCGGCACCACGCCGGCGCATATCACGGCGATCTATGACGCGGTGAGTAAATATCCGCCGCGAGCCATCCCCGCCACCGACAGAAAATGCCGCCTCGCCGGCTTGGAGCCCATGAATATCGGCCCCGAATCGCTGTTCGTCAACGTTGGTGAGCGCACCAATGTGACCGGCTCGGCGCTGTTCAAAAAAATGATATTGAACGGTGATTATGACCGCGCACTGGTCGTGGCGCGCCAACAAGTCGAGAACGGCGCGCAAATCATCGATATCAATATGGACGAGGCCATGCTCGACGGCGAGCAGGCCATGGTGACGTTCTTGAATCTCATCGCCTCGGAGCCGGACATCGCCAAGGTGCCGATCATGATCGATTCTTCCAAGTGGAGCATCATCGAGGCCGGCCTCAAATGCATCCAGGGCAAGGGGGTGGTCAATTCCATTTCGCTCAAGGAGGGCGAGGCGGAATTCACCAAGCATGCTCGTTTGGTGCGCCGCTACGGCGCAGCGGTGGTAGTGATGGCCTTCGACGAGCAAGGCCAGGCCGACACGCGCCAGCGTAAAGTGGACATCTGCGCGCGCAGTTATCAGCTGCTTACCGAGCAGCTGGGGTATCCAGCCGAGGACATCATTTTCGATCCCAACATCTTCGCCATCGCCACCGGCATTGAAGAGCACGACAACTACGCCGTGGATTTCATCGAGGCCACGCGCGAAATCAAGAACGTTTTGCCGCATGCTTTGATTTCCGGCGGCGTGAGCAATGTGTCGTTTTCCTTTCGCGGCAACAACCCGGTGCGCGAGGCCATTCATTCCGTGTTCCTCTATTACGCCATCAAGGCGGGTATGGACATGGGTATCGTCAATGCCGGCCAGTTGGCGGTGTATGACGATTTGCCGGAGGAATTGCGCGAGCGGGTGGAAGATGTGGTGCTCAACCGGCGCGCGGACGCCACCGAGCGCCTATTGGCCGTCGCCGACAAATATCACGGCATCGCCAGCGAGGAGAAGAAAGAAGATTTGGCGTGGCGGGAGTGGCCGGTGGCCAAGCGGCTCGAGCATGCATTGGTAAAGGGTATCGATACCTATGCAGTCGAGGATGCCGAGGAGGCGCGTCACCACTTCGCACGGCCTATCCAAGTCATCGAGGGCCCGCTCATGGACGGCATGAACGTGGTGGGCGACTTGTTCGGCGAGGGCAAGATGTTCCTGCCGCAAGTGGTTAAATCCGCGCGGGTGATGAAAAAAGCCGTTGCGCATCTGGTGCCGTTCATCGAGGCGGGGAAGGAAGAGGGTGCGCGCGCCGTCGGAAGAATCCTCATGGCGACGGTCAAGGGCGATGTGCACGACATCGGTAAGAACATTGTCGGCGTGGTGTTGCAGTGCAACAATTTCGAGGTCATCGACCTCGGCGTGATGGTCTCGGCGCAAACCATCCTCGATACCGCCAAGCAGGAGCAAGTGGACATCATCGGTTTGTCGGGGCTCATTACGCCGTCGCTGGAAGAGATGGCGCATGTCGCCAAGGAAATGGAGCGCCAAGGCTTCGACATTCCCTTGCTCATCGGCGGCGCCACCACCTCGCGGGCGCATACGGCGGTGAAAATCGAGCCTAACTATCATGCCGCCACGGTATGGGTGAAGGATGCTTCGCGGGCAGTAGGCGTGGCGCAGAATCTGATCAGCGACGAATTGAGCAGTGACTACACCGCCAAGCTGCGCGAGGAATATGCGCAAGTGCGTACACAGCACGCCGGTCGGCGCGCTCACGCGAATTGGCTTGGCTTGGAACAAGCGCGGGCCAATAAATTGCAGTTCGATTGGCTTGTTTATACGCCGCCTACCCCCGCATTCCTGGGAGTGAGAGTCTTCGAAGATGATCCACTGGAGGAGATCAGTCGGTACATCGACTGGACGCCTTTCTTTCACACTTGGGAGCTGCACGGTAGCTATCCCAAGATCTTTGACGACCCCGCCAAAGGCGGTGAAGCCAAACGACTCTTCGCCGATGCGCAAGCCATGCTCGGGCAAATCATCGCTGAAAAATGGTTGCAGGCACGCAGCGTGATCGGCTTTTTCCCAGCCCATCAAGTCAACGATGACGACATCGAACTCTATAGCGATGAATCGCGCAAGCGCGCGTTGCTGACATTACATCACTTGCGACAACAGGATGAAAAGCCACCGGGTCGACCAAATTTATGCTTGAGCGATTTCGTGGCGCCGAAACAATCCGGCGTCAAGGATTATGTCGGCGCTTTCGCGGTGACGGCGGGTATCGGGATCGACGAGCATGTGGCGCGCTTTGAGTGCGCTCATGACGACTATCATGCCATCCTGCTCAAAGCCTTGGCCGATCGTTTGGCCGAGGCCTATGCCGAGTGGATGCACGAGCGCGTGCGCAAAGAATTTTGGGGTTATGCCGGTGATGAGCATCTCGGTAACGAGGCGCTGATTCACGAGCAATATCGCGGCATTCGCCCCGCGCCCGGCTACCCCGCTTGTCCCGAGCACACTGAGAAAGGCTTGCTATGGCAATTGCTCGACGCGGAAGAGAATACTGGTATTCAATTGACTGACCATTACGCCATGTGGCCCGCCTCGTCTGTGAGTGGCTGGTATTTTGCGCATCCTGAGGCAAAGTATTTCGCAGTCGGCAAGATCAACCGAGATCAAGTCGAAGATTACGCGCGCCGCAAGGGTATGAGCTTGGAAGAAGCAGAGCGTTGGCTGGCGCCGAATCTCGGTTACGAGACCTAGTCGCTCGCCGCTGAGTCCAGCACGAGTTGGAAATAGGCCAGTAGCGCCGGGCGATAGTCACGGTGATATTTTCCGAATGCTTCGATATGGCCGCCATGCGGCACTACCCACAGTTGTTTGTCGCCACCGGCGGCGGCGTACAGGCGTTGTGCATGAGCGAGGGGGACGACGGGGTCAGTTTCGCCGTGGATGATCAGTTTTGGGACTGAGTCCAGGGCATGGGCGTGGCGTAACGGACTGTAGTCATCGTCTATGGTCAGCGCCAGCGGCCATTGGAAGGCCCAGGTGAGCAGCGATCCCGCCAATTTCTCGCGGGCGATACCGCGATAGCTGGAAAAAGCGCTTTCCACCACCAGGGCGCGTATCCCGCTTTGGTCTTCGTGCGCGACCGTGGTCCAGGCGATCGCGCCACCTATACTTTGACCGAATACGATGAGTCGGTGTGGGTCTATGTCCGCGCGGGTGCGTAAATAGCGCAAGGCGGCGGCGCTGTCCAAATGCGCGCCAGTGAGATCGGCCTGGCCGGCGGAGTGCCCGTAGCCGCGGTAATCGAACAAGAAAACGTTATAGTCGGCCTTGGGCAGCCACATCACTGCGCCGATGTGAGTGCTGATATTCTCGGCATTGCCGTGTAGAAACAACACCGTGCCTAGCGCCGCGTTCTCGGCGGGAAGAAACCAGCCGTGCAATTTCACCTCGTCGAGGCTGGCGAAGTGCACTTCTTCGTAATTGAGATCGAGGTCGGCGGGAGTGCGCAGCAAAAGTTTCATGGGATAGAAGAAGGCATTGCTGCACGCGCTGAGCAGCAGCGCGCTGATTAGTAAACAAAGAGTGCGCCCGGCCGCTGCCATCAGGGTGCGCCGAAATACCAACGCAGGCTGAGCTGCGCGTCGTTGTACCAGCCATCCAAGTCGCGCTGGCGCTGGACACTGAGTTCCCAGGCGAGATCGCGACGTGGGCTCCAGCTTTGTGCCAGTGTCAGGCGCGCCGGCGCGGCGGAGTCGTGGCTGAGGTCGTGAAAATACTCTCCCTCCAGATAGACGCGCCAGCCCGGCAACGGATCGCCCAGCAGGCCGATCACCGGGCCGGCGGCCAAGCGCCAACGGTCTTGGAGATCATTGCCGACGTTCAGGTCGCCTTCGAGGAGGGCGAACAACAACCAGCGCTGGTCGCGCGTGCGCGTGCTGGCGCCGCCGCCGCCGCGGGTGACGAAAGCCAGGCTGGCCTGGTCCGGATCCTGACGCAAATCATCGGCACCGACACGTAAACGCCAGGAGATGCTGCTGAAATAATCGTCGCGGGGTTCCAGGTTGTCGATGCGGACGGCATTAAATTGTTCGAGTTTGATGGCGTGGCGCCCCTGGGGGTAATGACGCAGGGCCAGTTGGCCGAATTCGAGGGCGAAATTGCCGGAATAACCGGCCGACGGATCCAGCCAGTCGTGATAGACCGCGCGCGCTTCCAAACGCCAATACGCCTCGTCGCCGGCTACCCCATAGCCTAAACTCAGGCGCGTGGCGGGGTGCCCTTCATCCGGAGCGTGCGGTGGCCGTTGCACCGGCGGTGGGGTGGAGCTGACCCCCAGGCGGCTGCGGGCCAATAGCACGCCGCGTTCGTGCTCGTCGAGCGCGGCCTCCAGGCTGTCCTGCGCTTCGCTGCGTAGATAGCGCATGTAATCGAAAGCGAGATCGAGAATGACGGCCTGGGTGGCGAGATCGTAACCCGCCAGGCTGGCTGCATGTTTCGGCAGGCCTTCGTGCGCCAGGGTTTTGGCCAGTGACTGCGCCCCCTGGTCGAGCGTCGCGCGTCGCGCTTGTATCAACCGGTGGCGCGAGGGGTAGTAATCCACGTCTTGCACCAAGTCATGTTTGCGCAGCAGTCTGAGGGTGTCCACCGGTAACACCCATAGCGAGAAATCCTCGGTCAGCGGCGTGTCCACCATGCCCGGCTCCAAAGCCGAGAGCAAATGATAGGCGCAGTTCTCGGTGAAGAAGTAATAATCGTAATAGGTCGGGAGGAGTTCCCAGACGTGGCGCACCAGCATGTGCACGGTCTCAGGCTTGAGGCTGAGGCGGTACTCCCAAATATCGCGGTTTTCCATTTGCGCGTACTCGCGCAGTTTCATGTAGTAGGGCAGCATGCGATAACGCCCTTCGAAGCCGCCGGTCAGCCCCGTAATCGCGTAATTCATGGCCCGTGCGCTGTCCGCCTCGGCGGCGAAATTAAGCGAGTAGTCCAACATGCGCGTCGCGGGCGTCTGTCCGGGACGATCCAAGCGCACTAAGGTGTGACCGAACATGGAGGATGGGCCGTTGGGATGGGCGGCGGGGAAAACCACGGTTAGGCTTTCTGCGTTGAGGAAGTCGGCGAATAAATCGAAATCGGCGCAGGCTTGCTCGGCCAGTCGCTGCGCATCGAAAATTAGCTGTTGTTTAAGCCAGTGATAGCGGGCGCGGAAACGGCATTGCGCGGTCTCCTGGCGCGGAGCTAGGCGTTGCTCGCTGAAAAAGGCCGTTAGTGTCGCTGCTAGTTCGGCGTGCGGATCTTGCTTGCCGATCCGTGACAGGAAAAAATCCTCACCATCCACCTGACTGAGCGAGCCGCCCATCAGTCGGGGTTTGTAATGCAGCAAGGCGCGCCACACAGGATCGTCGGCCAGTCCAAGTTGCTGGGCTTCGCTGAGTAATTGCCCTAGATAGAGGGGGTCGCTCTGGGGCGTGAAGTCGGTTGCCGTATCGAATGTCATGCGCGCTGGACTATTGCCGGCGGCGTGCGCGCAAGCCGTCAGCAATGACAATAAGATTACGGCGAACCATTTCATGCGGCGTAGATTCAAAACAAAAAAATCCCCGCCGGGATGTGCCGGCGGGGATGATCAGTATGCGCCTGCACCTAGCGGATGTACTTGGCCAGATTCGGTCGGTCGGCCATCGCGTCATTTAGCGAGGCCAGCAAATCGCCCGCCGCGGGTTGCGCGGTAGGGAACAGGCGCGGGTATTCTTCTTGCGTGAGGGTGAAGAAAGCCGACTTGTCGGTCTCTTCTATCCCTATTACCGCGGCGAGAGCGTCGAGGTGGGCGCCTTGGCCCTGCGCCATCTCCTGGGAAAGATTTTCCATATTGGCAGCGACGAACACCTCTTGTTGATCGCGGTGGACCACTTTGCTGGGATCACAACCCAGAACCGCTTCCCCCATCGAAGCGGCGGTGGACATGAAGAAAGTATTTGGGATCAAGATGGTATTGAGGATGGACGCCACCAAATTGGTGCTTTTGCCCGATTTGCCTTCGAAAATCATTTTACCGATGCCACAACCCGAACCGCTTTCAGCGGCGATGACGGCCGGCGTTGCGGATATCGACGCCACCAGCGTCGCCGTGAGTAGCCATGTTTTATTCATGTTCATTTCTCCCTAGAGTTGTCGTGTCTGATTGCCTGAGGTCTAGCGCGCGTAATGCGCCAACACGGGATCATTACTCAATGCTAGATCGAGAGTCGCCAGCACCGCCGCCCCGCCTTGCGTGGACGACTCAAGCAACTGCGGGAGTTCACGCTGGGTCAAGCGATAGAAGCGGGCGCGGTCCTCGTCCGCAATGGACAACAGGCTGGCCAGGGAGTCCAGATGCGCGCCGCTGCCTTGCGCCATTTCATGGGAGAGATTATCCATGTTCGCAGCTACGAATTGTTGGCGTTGAAAATCATTCTGCACCACATGGGCGTCATCGCAGCCCAGGGTGCCCGAGGTGATGCCGAACCATTGATTCCAAGTGCTGCCGTTAGTGGTGGCGGCGACGGTGTGCGCGGAGACACCCGTTTGTCCCTTGAAGATATTTGTGCCGACGCCGCAGCCCGGTCCGCTGTCCGCGGCCGCGAGGCCGGGCAATGCAGCCGCCAGGATTAAGGTTGGCAACCAGATAGATTTAGTCATTGTCTCCTCCTTGACATAAGGTGGTATGGGTGTGGAAATGACACGCTATAGCCATGTCTGGTCGGTGTCAACTATCCAGGAGAGGAGTGGGGTGCGACATTTACAGTGACTTAGAATAGAGCGGTTTGACAGTGAGGCATGTGCGCGGCCGGGTAGCCGAGGCTCATAACGCGGTGATGGGGGCGCGGCATGGATATGAAGATGCATTATTCAGGCACTAGCCACTCATTGCGGATATTGCCTTGCTCGGCGTCGGCAAGTTCGTTCCATAGCCACGGCATCACCACCTTCAAAGTCTCTTCGGTTTGCCACGGTGGATTGACAATGAGCATGCCCGAGCCGTTGAGGTGGCGCGCAGTCACCGGCGCTTGTGTGCACAACTCGCTGACATAGATCTTGCGTAGGCCGGTGGCGACGATGCGACGATGAAAATCCGTCACCGTCGCGCGATTGCCGATGGGGTACCACAGCGCGTATACCCCCTGGGCAAAACGCTTGGTGGCGGTGATCAGGCCCTCGACCATGCGCTGATATTCATTACGCAATTCATAAGGGGGGTCCAACAATACCAAACCGCGGCGTTCCTTAGGCGGCAACAATGCCTTGAGTCCTTGATAAGCATCCAACTGTCGTATCGTGGTGAGGCTGTCACCTGCGAATTCGCGTTTCAGCAGCTCAATATCGGCGGGATGCAGTTCGCTGAGCAGCATTCGGTCCTGTGGACGCAGGAAATGGCGCGCCAAGCGCGGTGAGCCGGGGTAGTAGCGAAGTTGTTCGCCACTGCCGTGAAGACTGTTCAGGGCGCGCACTGCCCCGAGGTAGGTGTTGATCAAGGCGGGTGCACTGGTGGCGCCCCATAACCGTGACACACCTCGTTCATATTCGCGGTTCTTGGTCGCCGCCGCACTATGCAAGTCGTAACGTCCCGCGCCGGCGTGACCGTCGAGGTAGCAAAACGGCGTCGCCTTGCGGGTGAAAGACTGCACCAATAGCGTGAGTACGACGTGTTTGTGAACGTCTGCGAAGTTGCCGGCATGAAAGGCGTGGCGATAGCTCAACATGGCGATCTATCCGCAACGAATTCGACGTCGCACAGGATAGCCGTAATCGAGTGGGAAGGCGCGGTCAGGCGAGATGCGCGAGTCGACCGAAGCCCGTGTGGGTGTTTAAGTGCGCGGTCACTGCGTCGCGCAGCGTAGAGAGCTGACCGTGGAAATAATGGCCGGCATGGTCGAGATAGACCGCCTGGGGCGCGGGGTATATTCGGCTGGCCCAGCGCAATACTTCCTTGAAGGAGACGACTTCGTCGTCCTTGGCTTGGATCAGCAGCCACGGGCAGTCGGGCGGGCTGAGGCTTTCGAAGGAGAACAGATGTATCGGCGGCCCCACGGTGATGAGTTGATCCACCGCGGTCAGTTGCGCCGCGTGCAGCGCGACATAGGCGCCGAAGGAAAAGCCCGCCAACCACAGCTCATGGCCAGGATATTCATGGCGCGCCCAGGCGATCGCGGCGAGTAGATCCTCGGTCTCGCCCTCGCCATGGGCATAACTACCAGCGCTGGCGCCGACGCCACGGAAATTAAAACGCAGTGCCGGCGCGCCCATCAGGTTCATGGCCTGGGCCAGGGTGTGAGTGACCTTGTTATTGAGTGTGCCGCCGTGCAAAGGGTGAGGGTGGCAAACGATCGCGATGGCGCGGTTGCGATGCCCCGCGGCGGGTGGGGTCAATACGGCCTCGAGCGGGCCGGCCGGGCCGTCGATGAATAGGCGTTCCTGGGTCTTGGTGTGGCTGATTGAGTCTAAGGCCCCACGTTTGCTTTCGTGATGACTGAGCATCATCCGCGCCGCTCCTGGTTGCACAAGAGCGGCGCATGGTAGGCGGAGAGCGGGGTTTTGTCAAAAAAAGTAATTCTTTAGTTCGCGCCTCGGCTTTGTAAGTCGTTGATGTGTATTGGTAGCAAGTTAAGCTTGCGGGCGCGCAGCCGATCTTTCTACGCAGAGATAGGTGGGTTTACTGGTGTCATATGAAGCTGTGGAGTTTGGTCGGCCAACGTTGCTTGATCGTGGATGATTTCCCCGAGATGCGCTCCATGCTGCGCAATTTGTTGACGAGTTTCAGCGCGCAGGACTTACAGCAGGCACGCAACGGCGAGGAAGCCATGCGTGCCCTCGCCCAGCAGCACTACGACATTATCTTCTGTGATTACAACTTGGGCAGTGGCCGCGACGGCCAACAAATTCTCGAAGAAGCCAAGCAGCGTGGCCTATTGGCCCTCACCAGCATTTTCATTATGGTCACCGCCGAGAATACCTCCGCCATGGTAATGGGGGCCATCGAATATCAACCCGATGATTACCTAGCCAAGCCGTTCACCAAGGCCGTGCTGCAGGCGCGGCTGACCAAATTGATGGAAAAGAAGGCGGCGCTAGCGGATGTCTACCGCGCCGTCGAGAAGCAAGATGTCGAGCGTCTCGAGCAGTTGGGGGCGGAGCAAGCGGCCAGTCATGGCAAGCACCGTCATGAGGTGTGGCGATTGCAGACGGAATTGCTGTTGAGTGTGGGTTCTCTGGATGCCGCCGAGGATTTGTGCGCCACCGTATTGGCCGATAGGGAGGTGCCGTGGGCCTTGTTGGCGACGGCGCGGGCGCGTTATCAACGGGGCGATTACGGCAAAGCGCAACACGTGCTGCGACGTCTCATTGAGGTCAATCCCACCCACATGGCCGCCTACGATTGGCTGGCCAAAGTACAAGACAGGTTGGGCGAATCCGCTGCTGCACAGAGCACCTTGGCGAAAGCTGTGGCGCGCTCACCCAAGTCGGTACTACGGCAACGCTCTTTGGCCGAGATAGCGGCGCGCAACGGTGATGCCGAGGTGGCTGAGCGCGCCTATCGGCAAGTGATCAAGGTGGGTGAGCACTCGGTGTGGCGGCGCCCCGCCGATTACACGGGATTGGTGCAAGTGTTGGTGGATAAGAACGAGACCGCCGAGGCGCTTAAGGTGGTGGGTGAGATTGGCCGTGCCTTTCGCGACGATGCGCAGGCGGCGCTACAGACCTTGATCGCCGAAGCGGATGTGCATCTGGCGGGCGGAGCGGAGCGCCCTGCCCGGGAACTCGTCGCGCAAGCCGTGACCATGTTCGAGGCGGAACCGGCTTTGCTGGCTGTGGAGGTAGGCATGAGTTTGGCGCATTGTTGCGCAGCCGTAGGCTTGGTCGACGCCGCCGATGAAGTGCTCAAGCATATAGTCAGAAATCACCATGAGGACGAGACGCTGCTTGCGGAAGTGCGTGGTGTTTACGAAGCAGCGGGGATGCAGCGGCGCGGTGGCGAGAGCATCAAAGCCGTACAGGGCGAGGTGGCGGAGATTAACAATCAAGGCGTGCGTTTGGCGCAACAAGGTGATGTGGAGCAAGCGGCTCGCCTATTCATGCAAGCGTTGGAGAAAATGCCTAACAACGCAGCGGTCAACCTCAACGCGGCGCAAATATTGATGCTGAGCATGAGCGAACATGGGGCGACACGGGCGACATTAGAACAGACGCGGCGCTATTTGGATGCCGCCCGGGACTCGCCCGCTCATTGCGAGAAACAGCGAAAATTGTCGGCGATGTGGCGGCAGTTGGCGGCGGCGGCGAAATAGGCGGAGGTGTTGATATGTCTGAGAGCAAGTCGGCGTTGGATTTCTCTCTGGTCTTGGCCAGTACTGTGCATGACATCAAAAACTCGTTGAGCATGTTGCTCAACGGCTTGGACGAGATGTCTACGCAGTGGCAACCACAGGAGGAGGCCTGTGGTGCGCAATTATCTCGTTTGCGTTACGAGGGGCGACGTATCAACGATCAGCTCATACAGTTATTGGTGTTGTATCGCATCGGGGAACAGCACTATTCACCCAATATGCAGGAATACGCTGTGAGCGAGTGTCTGGAGGAATGCGTGCTGGAGCACCAAGACTGGCTGGCTCTCAAAGGGATAGCTCTGAGCGTGGACTGTGATGAGAGTTTGCACTGGTGCTTCGATCGGGAGCTGGTAATGGGAGTGGTGGCCACAGTCATCAATAACGCCTACAAGCACGCGCGCGATAGCGTGTGCGTGAGTGCGCGCCGAGATGGCGATGGCTTGGCCATATCAGTGGTCGACAATGGCGCCGGCTATCCCACCCCCATGCTGCATGGCGACGACCTGCAGGCGCCGGGTATCGACTTGAAAAGTGGTGGCACCGGCTTGGGACTGCACTTCGCCGCCGCGGCGGCGGCGCTGCATCGCAGTAGGCATGGCGTCGGCCGCATCACCACCGACAATCTAGGGTTGGACGGTGGAGGTCGTTTCACCCTGTATCTTCCTTGACATGTGACCTAGTCACAGACCCTCCTGCTCGATTGGTTATTAATTGTCTCTGAATCTGTCACTAATAGGAGGTGTGTCATGGATGCCATGGCAGAACCAGGAGTAGTGGACATCGCGCTTGCGCGGCGTATTGAGTCACGCGAAGAACGTTGGCTGTGGTTGGTTTATGTGAGCTATGCCTTGTTGGTGCCGGCAGCGATCGGCGCGCTTGTCAGCGCGCTGCGTTTGCGCGCGCTGCGCCGCCTCCCGGCGCCCGACGGTCACCATGCGGCCACTACCCATCATAGATGGTTGCTGACGACATTCGTGGCGGGCGCCTTGGCGGTGCCGGTCGCGATCGGTACGATTTATTACGGCGTGGGTGTGTTTGTGGCTATAGGTGCGGCGGTTTGGTGGACGTATCGTCTTGTGCGTGGTATGCGGGCGTTGGTCAAGCACGAAGCGCTGCCTATTTTGGTGTGAGTTGTGCTTGCGCTGTCAAAGTCTGGGCGTCAACGATGACATGACGCGGAATGCGCAGGCCGTGTGTGGTCTGAAAAACGGCGAGCAAAGTATCGGTGTCACTGGGGGCAATACTCAAATCCAATGCGGCGATGAATCCGCACACATCTTCGACCGCCGCCCACGGGTAAGTGATCCAGCGCCAACGCACAATGCGTTGGGCATAGAAGTCCGGGCTCAGTGAGGCGACGGTTTTGTGATGTAGCACGGCGACCTTTACCTCGGCGGGTTGCGAGGCGTGCAGATGATCCAAGGCCAGGTGCAGGGTGTCGCCGGTATCGCTGACGTCGTCCACCAGCAAAACTTTTCGCCCGCGGATATCGACGCCCAGGGGTGAGACTATGCGTGCCTCGAGCGCGCGCGTGGCGCCGGCATGATAGTGGCTGATGCGCAAGCTGGCGAGATCGTAGATACCCAGCAAATCGCACAGCAAGCGGGCGGGCACATAGCCGCCACGGGCGATAGCTACCACCATATCAGGCTGAAAATGCGCGGCGCGAATGCCCCCGGCGAGGCGGCGCGTCAGCCGTTGGGCGGTATGCCAAGAAACGAAATCGACGCGGTCAGGGATGGGCATGGCGTCGCGGGCGCGTTGCTCTTAATGCGCCAGCGCCGTCTCGAGATGGGCGAGTAAGTCAGCGCACGCTACGCTGTCGCCTTCTGCCGTGAGGAAACCTTCGGCGTCATAGTGACAGAGGGGGGTGCCCGCGGTGCCGATCACCGTCAAAGTGTTGTTCCAGGGATGATAAGCGGCTTCCAATAGGCCGCCGATGTAGAAGTCATAGGTGCGCCCATCGAGGTTGTAGTTGGCGCGCCGATGTTTGCGCATTGTTTCGCCGATGCGCACGCTTTGCGCTGTAACGCGGGCTCCTCCCGCCGTGGCCAAAGTGGTTGTGTCAGGGGTGGCGGCCGGGAGGCTTGATGGCGGTGTGCTACACCCGGTGCCGAGCACCAGCAGGCCGCTGCAGAGTAGGCTGCTCAAACGTGTGAGTGGGCTCATGGGCCGGTCTCCTGCGCAATTCGCTCGCCATGGTTGGTCTTTTGGCGCGAGTGTGTATCCTGGAGCATTGTAGCAGCAAAAGCGCGCAGGTCGACCGTTCAGCCCTGGCTCGCGGCGGTCGTTATAATCGACAAGACGTGTAATCTTAGAGTGGTGTGATGAGTGCAGCTTCCTATCAAGTCTATGTGACGGGCGAATTAATGGCCGGTGCGCAAGCGGACGAAGTGCGCGCACGCTTGGCGCAGTTATTCAAGCAGCCGCCCGACAAAGTGGCGCCGATGCTAAGCGGCCAGCGTGTGGTCATCAAGAAAGGTGTGGAGCAAGCCACCGCCGAAAAATATGTGGCGGCGGTGGAGAAGGTCGGTTTGCGCTGTTTTTTCGAGGACGTCGCTGCTGCGGATGCGCCGATACCCACGCCCACGCCGGCACCCACGCCCGCACCCGCACCTGAACCGAGTATCGGCGCCCTGGCCGATGTGAGTGTGGCGCCGCCCGGTACGGTGATCGTGGAAGCGGCGCCGGTCGCGCCGGCGGCCATCGATACCAGTGACTATAGTGTGGCGCCGCCCGGTACGGTGATCGTGGAAGCGGCGCCGGTTGCGCCGGCGGCTATCGATACCAGTGACTATAGCGTGGCGCCGGTCGGTGTTGATGTGGTGGAGCACATCGAGGTGCCCATGCCGGACATCGATACCAGTGCCTACAATGTCGCCGCCAGCGGTGAGGACTTGGTGGACTACACGCCCCCGCCCCCTGCCGACATCGATACTTCGAGTCTGGATGTGGCGCCTGCCGGCGCCGATATGGGCGAGACCCCGCGCGATGCCGCGGTGCCCACGCCCGACGTCAGTCATCTCAAGCTGGAATAATTCGGCGCCGCGGCGCCTCATGCAGTATTACGCAGCGAGTTCTTGCTCCATATGCGGCGTATAACGCCCCGTGCTGGCGGCGGCGTTTAGGCGTGCGCGATGCAGTAAGAGTTGCTGGGCACGCTCGACATTTTGCGCGGAACCACGCCACAGCTGCAGCGGCGCATGCTGGAGGGCTCGTGCGTAGGAGAAAGTCAGGCGCCATGGGGCATGCATGCCGCGCGCCAGCACGTTGATCGCATTAAGGTGTTGGCTGGCCGCCGCGTCGCTTTGGCCGCCGGAGAGAAAGGCCACGCCGGGCACCGCGGCGGGTACCGTGTTGCGCAGACAGCGCAATGTTTCGCGAGCGACTTGCTCCAGGGGGGCTTGCTGAGCGCAGCCTTGGCCTGACAGCACCATGCTGGCCTTGAGGATCATGCCGCTCAAAGCGATCCCCATGCGGTGCAACTGCTCGAACACCGTGTGTAGCGTTTCGCGACTGACGGCATAACAGCGTTCGATGCTGTGATCTCCGTCGAACAGCACTTCCGGCTCCACGATCGGCACGAGAGCGGCTTCCTGGCACAGCGCTGCGTAGCGTGCCAATGCATGAGCATTAGCCTCGATACAGGCCCGCGACGGTAAGCCAGGACCAATCGTGATGACGGCACGCCATTTGGCGAAACGGGCGCCCAGGCTGCGATATTCCTCCAGGCGGTCGCGCAGATGGTCCAGTCCCTCGGTAATCTTCTCGTTGGTGTGGCCGGCGAATTGCTGGGCACCGGCGTCGACTTTGATGCCGGGGATGATCCCGCAGTCATTCATTAGCATGGGGAAAGGGGTGCCGTCGTGGGCGGACTGGTTGAGCGTTTCATCGTAGAGGATGGCGCCGCTGATGAATTCACTCAAGGTCGGAGTGGTGAGCAGCAGTTCGCGCCAGGCACGGCGATTGCCAGGGGTGTTTTCCACGCCGGCTTCATGCAGGCGCTTGCCGATGGTGGGCATGCTTTCATCCATAGCGAGAATGCCCTTGCCGGGGGTCAATAGCGCCAAGGCGGTGGTTTCTAGGGTTAGCAGGCTCATGGGGGATCCTCCCTGCGAGATGGCGACATCGTAACGAAAGTGTAGCAGCTACCCGGCGCATGTCTGGGGGAGGGGTATACTTGGCCGGGCCACACACCGTAGATATATGACGCACATGAGCAAGCGCCCCACCCAGGCGCCCCGCGGCCGCGGGGCGCGTAGCAGTCCCGATAACCGTTACGTCGCCTGGCGACGTGAAGACGTGGATGACGGCTGGGACAGTCTGGAGGCGCCGCCTGTGCCCTTGCGCACGACTTTGAGCGTGGACGCCAGCCGCACAGTGATTACCTACAACCAATCTCCCGACGTAGGGTTCGATCGTTCCATCAATCCCTATCGCGGCTGTGAGCATGGTTGCGTGTACTGTTTCGCGCGCCCGACGCATGCCTATTTGGGGCTGTCACCGGGGCTCGACTTCGAAAGTCGCCTGTTCTACAAGCCCGCAGCAGCGGATTTGTTGCGTCAGGAACTGGCCCGGCCCGGTTATCAGTGCCGGCCCATCGCCGTGGGCATCAACACCGATGCCTACCAACCGGTGGAGCGTAAGCTGGGATTGACGCGTCGCCTCCTCGAAGTGCTACGCGATTTTCGTCACCCCTGCACGCTGGTCACCAAGAGCGCCTTGGTGGAGCGAGACCTGGATCTGCTCGTCGAACTGGCCGAGCAGTCTCTGGTGCAGGTGATGGTGTCCATCACCACGTTGCGGACGGGGTTGGCACGCCATCTGGAACCGCGCGCCGCGGCGCCACAGCGCCGCTTGGAAACCGTGCGGACACTGGCGGCCGCCGGGATTCCCACCGGAGTATTGGTGGCGCCGCTTATTCCCGTGCTTACCGATGCGGAACTGGAAAGCATATTGGCAGAGGCGGCTGACGCGGGTGCGGGCGCCGCCGGTTATGTATTGTTGCGCTTGCCCCATGAGGTGAAAGACTTGTTCACGGAATGGTTGCTTGAGCAGGTGCCGGCGCAGGCGAATCATGTCATGAACCGGGTGCGCGACAGCTGCGGCGGCAAGGACTACGACGCCCGCCATGATGTGCGCATGCGCGGCACGGGGATCTATGCTGAGCTAATCGCGCAACGTTTTCGGCTGGCCTGCCAGCGGTTGGGTTATGGAGAATTGCCCGCGCTGGATTGCACGCGGTTTCGCCCGCCCGCGACGGCGGGCGACCAGCTGGTGTTGATTTGAGTGCGGGAGCTCAGCGCTAGATGTGCTGCCTGTTGGCTCCTCGGCCTAATCCCCTCCCCACCTAGTCAAATGGGAAAGGACGCGCCCCCGGCCCATCACCTGCCGCGCCGACTCAATCCTGGCCCAGTTGTAGCAGGTTGTAGGGGTTGCCGTAGAGGTCTTGTACGATGGCCGATACGCCCCAGGGCATTTGCTCGGGCTGGCTGAGTACGGTGACGCCGCGCGCGGCCAATTCCGCCACCGTGGCGCGGCAATCGTCCACCTCCAGCACCCACAACGTGCCTTGACCGACCCAGGTCGCTTCCTGTTCATTGCGGGCCTTGAACAGCGCCACTTCCACGCCTTGTTGGCCATGGGGCGCCACGGTCAGCCAGCGGTAGCCAGGCATGGTGGTGGCATCGTCGACGCGTTTCTCGAAGCCGAATTTTTCCGTGTACCACTTGAGCGCCTCGTCCTGGTCGTTAACGATGACGGTGACGTGGCTGATCTTTGTAATGGCCATGGTGTGGTCTCCTAATACGATGGGGGCTGCCCTGGCGTAGTGCAGTGCTCGGCCTTATTTGCCGGCGGCGGCCGCGCGCGCGCCCGCCACATGCGGCAGGATCTGGATGCTGCCGAAATCGCGTATCCAGGGTGCCGCCTGATTCAAGGTCGCGGGGAGTGTGGCCATGGCCTGTTTGGCGGCTTCTTCCGAGGCGTAGTCGCCATAAATGACGGTGTACCAAGGATGGCCGCGATTGAGGGTCGGGAAATACGCCGCCTGCTGTGCGATGCCATGGCGCTGGATGTAGTCGCGTATCGCGCGCTCGTTGCCGGCGCCGATGAGCTGGATGGTGTAGTGCGTCGGGTCTTGTTCGAGTATCCAGGCTGTATTGCGGATGTCCTCTACCGGCGGCGGCGCTTCCTCCACCGGGGCGGGGGCTTCGACTTGGGGTCGGGGTTCGGGCTTGAGAGGTTTCGTAATGGGCGAGCGGGGCGCGCTCGCGTCGATGCGTTGCACCGCTTCCTGCGCCGTGGGATGGCCGGCGGCGGCGGCTTGGCGTATCCAGCGCTCGCCGGTCTTTTTGTCCTGGGCGATGCCGCGCCCGTAGTAATACATATAACCCAAGGTGTATTGGGCCCAGGTTTCGCCTTGTTCCGCCAAGGGTTGCACGAGAGTCAGCACGGACTGGTAATCATCGCGCAAAAAGGCTTCGCGGGTCTGTGTCACGACATCGGGAGGGGGCGGTGGTGTGGTGGCGCAGGCGCTCAGCAGTGTGGCGAGCGCCACACTGAGGAAGCCAAGACGGAGTGTGCGGTGCGCGCTGCGCGGTGAGGAATGGTGTGTCAAGCGTCGATTCCTAGTCTTCATGGAGGCTGCATTATCCATGACTGGCCGCCGCATTCAAACCCGAGATCGTGTCCTAGTGGTGACTCTCGGCAGCCTGCATTACGCAAAAAGGCGGCCTGGACGGCCGCGCAATGGAAGGGAGAGGTCTTGGGGTGCGGGAGGCGCACGCTGCTTAGGGGGGGAGGAGGGTCAGTAGCGTTGATCGCTGCGGCGTATGCTGCGGCTGGCGCGCAACGTCACCATGTGGTCGCGGGTGATGTGCCTGAACACCGGGTTACGTCGTTGTGTCACCCAGGACAGCAAGGCGATGATGATCATCCATAGGCCGATGCCGAGTAGGGTGCTGGTAATTAGAATGAATATAGTCGCTAGCACGAGCCGCTCCTTGTAGGGTGCGACATTCACTGTGCAGTGCTTGTGCCAGACTAGAAACGATCTTTTTTTTCAGTGAGTTGTGGTAATGTTGCGGAGCCGGGAGGGGGTGACACGGGGTGTTAGTGTCGCCAGAGCCAGACAGCTTTTGGCCCCCGGTTAGGTAACTCGCGTATTGGTAAGCAGTTATGGTTGTCGCGCCAGGGCGACACCCGGGCGACACCCGGGCGGCGAGGGGAGAATCGGGTACACACCAAGGGCACATCAGGAATAAGACAGATCATGACCCGCAAACTTGAGCAGCGCTATCCCCGTATCGATGCCTTTGATTTTCCCGCAGGGAAAGTGCTGCGTGGCAAATATGAAATACTCACTCATCTCGGCGCTGGCTGGGAAGGCGAAGTGTATTTGATCCGCGAGCTGTCCACCGGCATCGAGCGTACCGCAAAATTTTTCTTCCCACAGCGCAACGTGCGCGATCGTGCGGCGATTTTTTACGCCAAAAAACTCCATAAGTTACGTCAGTGCCCCATGGTGATTCAGTATTATGCTCAGGACACGGTCAATCATCTCGGCGTGCCCATCACTTTCTTGATTTCCGAATTCGTCGAGGGGGAGTTGCTCAGCAGCTTCTTGCAGCGTCAGCCCAAGCGCCGTCTCAGTCCCTTCCAAGCCGTACATTTGTTGCATGCCTTGGCGGCGGGTATCGAATCCATACATCAGCTGGGCGAGTACCACGGTGATCTGCATACCGACAACATCATGGTGCAACGCTATGGTTTAGGCTTCGAACTCAAATTGTTGGACATGTTTCATTGGGGGGCACCGCGCGCCGAGCATATCCATGACGACGTCATCGACTTGGTGCGCTTGTTTTACGACGCCCTGGGCGGCGCCAAACATTACGCGCGCCAGCCGATCGAGGTGAAGGCCATCTGCAGCGGTCTCAAGCGCTCGCTAATTCTGAAAAAATTCAAGACCGCCGGGCAACTGCGCGCCTATCTCGAAACCATGCAATGGGGCTAGCTTTGGAATGCAAAAGCCTGTCTGCGCCGCTGCTCCGAGCGCAGATTGACGCTGGCGAAATCGAATTGGTGTCCATTGCTCAGGGTCGGGCCGCGCTGTACACGGCCCGCTCACCGGCCAAGGATACGCCTAACGAAGACGCCGTGGCGCTGATACCGTGGGGTGAGGTGGGCGGCGTGTTTGTGGTGGCTGACGGCTTGGGAGGCTTGCCGGCCGGCGCGACGGCCTCGGCTTTGGCCGTCGAGACGCTGAGCGAGGTGGTGAGTGCGACACCTGCTGCGGCTTCATTGCGCGAGGCGATCCTAGACGGCATCGAGCGTGCCAACGAACGTGTCATCGCGCTCGGCACCGGCGCGGCCACTACCTTAGCGGTGGTGGAGCTGCAAGGGCGCAGTGTGCGCTCGTATCACGTCGGGGATTCATTGATCCTGGTCAGCGGCCAGCGCGGGCGGATCAAGCACCAAACCGTGGCACATTCGCCGGTGGGTTACGCCGTGGAGGCTGGCTTGTTGGACGAGGCGGAGGCGGTACACCATGAGGAGCGCAACATCGTCTCCAACGTCCTCGGCGCCCCTTCCATGCGTATCGACATCGGCCCCGCCGTTGAGCTGGCGCCGCGCGATACGCTGCTGCTGGCCAGCGACGGTCTCGCCGACAACCTTTATATGCATGAAATCGTCGAGATGGTGCGCATGGGCCCGTTAGAGCGCGCCATGCAGCGTTTGCGCGATGCCTGCGCGACGCGGATGGCGACGCCCATCGAGGGTTGGCCGCATCATCCCGATGACCTAAGTCTGATTCTCTACCGTCCGCAGCCGTGATAGGCCCGACCCAGGGCTAAACGAGTCTCATCGCTAATTCGCTCTATGCCGAATCGTTAAAGTTCGCCTGCGCAGGCCCGATAGAATTGATGACAAATATTGCCCAAATGCCATCGCTGATCACTCCGGCAGGTTGGCTCGCAACGGGTGCAGGGAGGTGTGCGAGATGAAGATCAATACGCCGGTCACCGGTGTCGAGCGTGTCTTCGGTGAGGGTGAAAACATCATTTCGACCACTAATCCCAAGGGGGCGATCACCTCATACAATGAGGTCTTTTATCGCATCAGCGGCTTCGATCACGATGAATTACGCAACAAGAATCACAACGTCGTGCGTCATCCCGAGATGCCGCCGGCGGCCTTCGAGGATTTGTGGAAAACACTGCAAGAGGGCCGGTCGTGGCTGGGGATCGTCAAGAATCGTTGCAAAAACGGGGACCATTATTGGGTGGATGCCTATGTCACCCCTATCCGCGATAGCGCCGGGCGGGTAGTCGAATACCAATCGGTGCGTGTTCAACCGCGCCCGGAACACCAGGCGCGTGCCGAAAAGCTATACAAGGATCTGCTAGCCAACAAGCGCGGCTTGCCACGCGGCGGGATGGGACTTAACGTCAAATACACCGCCGCGATCATGGCGCCGATGTTATTGGGTATGGGAGTGGCGTGGTTGAGCGGCTTCCTGGTTGCGGGCATGGCGGTCGGCATGGCCGCGGCCGTGGTGATGGGTGGGTGGTTAGCCCGTCCGCTGCGCGCCTTGGCGAGTGAGACCAAACACGTTATTGATAATGACATCGCGCGTTGGGTGTACGGCGGTCGCCTGGATGAGCTGGGGCAGATACGCTTGGCCATGCATATGTATGGGTCTGAGCTCAATTCCGTGGTGGCGCGCTTGAGTCAGTCGTCCGCTGAACTGGCGGGCGTCGCCGACGGCACGGTGCAAGCGGTACATCAGGCGAATGAGGATGTTGGCAAGCAGCAGGATGAAATCCATCAGCTGGTCACGGCGATGAACGAAATGTCGGCCACGGTGCAGGAGGTAGCACGCAACACATCCGATGCCGCTGGCGCCGCGCAGCGCGCGCAACACTCAGCGCGGGTAGGCAAGAAGGAAATGGACAATTCGGTGAGCATGGTCCGCGCCGTGGCGGACCAGGTGAAGCAGGCGGAGCAAACGGTTCATACCCTGCGCCAGGAGAGCGAACAGATCCGCGCCGTGTTGGATGTCATCCGTGGAGTTGCCGAGCAGACCAATTTGCTGGCGCTCAACGCCGCCATCGAGGCGGCGCGCGCCGGCGACCAGGGGCGGGGTTTCGCCGTGGTGGCGGGCGAAGTGCGGGCCTTGGCGCAGCGCACTCACGAATCCACCCAAGAAATTCGCGCCATGATAGAGCGCATTCAAAACGGCACCCAGGACGCGGTGCGGGCGATGGAAAGCGGCTGCAGTCAGGTTGCTGGTAGCGTACAGCAGGCCGAGCGCGCCGGTGCGGTATTCGATGGTTTTTCCGAGGAGGTGGCGACCATCGCCGACATGAATACGCGAGTTGCCGCTGCCGCCGAGGAGCAAAGCATGGTCGCGGAGGAGATCAATCGTAACGTGGTCAATATCAGCCAGGCGAGCCAGCGTAACGCCTCTTTATGCAGGGAAACGGAGCAGAGCATGGCCAAGCTGAGTGGTTTCGCTGATGACCTGCGTCGCTTGGTGGACCAGTTCCGTGAGCGTCGTGCCCAGGGTGGCGATTCGAACTAAAGCGATATCGGTATGACGAAAGTCGCACTCTCTCCGTCCCCCCTGGCAGGGGCGGGGCGGCTAGCGCATGGCTGTACTCAACCGCACCTCAAAATCGCCATGCCATGCCCAGCTAGCGCCACGCGGACATGGGCGCGGCCCTGATGCTCCTCCACCGTATGACGGCGTTCAGGATCGAGCAAGTCGTGCATGACTTGGCCGGGGGCGCTCAAGCGCCTATCCACGGTGAGGTAATCGGCGCGTGGCGTGGCCTCCAGGTTTAATGCGACCAGCACTTCCTCGGTGTCCAGGATGCGTGAATAGGCCAAGGTGCAATGGTCGTCCCGGGGATGCGCGAAGTTGCTGCCATTGACAGAGATCTCGCGAAAGTATTGCCGGCCGTAACGCAGCGCCGGCTCACGGCTGCGCGTCGCGGCCACGGCGGCGATGCCGCGATAAATGTCATGTTCTCGATTGAAGAAGTGACGGCCGCTGCTGCCGAAGGCGCCCCAGGCACCCCCGAACATGCATTCGCGCACATGGCTGTCGTCGCCGCCACCGCCGTCGAAGCCTTGTTCCGTTCCGTAATAGATGCACGGTACGCCCTGGCTGGTAAGTAAATAGGCCAGGGCCAGCACCGCTTGCTGCGGATAGGGGTTGTGGTGCATGAAGCGCCGGTAAGGGCGCGCCATCTGATCATGGTTGTCTATAAAGGTGACGAAATAGCGTCCGGCGGCGCCGTGATCGGCATAGTGCTCGTGCAAGGCATCGTAACGGGCGCGTAACAAGGCCGGGCTGGCGAAGCCCTTAAGGACGTCCTCAAGGATGAAGTAGAGCGGAAAATCCAGCGCCGCGTCCAAAGAAGGGAAGCGTTCGCGGGTGCCCTCGATGCGGGCGTTGCGGCCTAAGTAGCGCTGTATCGTGTCGTCGTCGGCGACGATTTCGCCGAACAAGAAGAAGTTGTGCTTGCCGATGCGTTGGGCGTACTCGCGGATGGCGTTACAAAAAATCGCCGTGGCCGAGTCTTCCATGTGTTTGACCGTATCGATGCGAAAACCGTCCAGATCGGCGGCGGCGATCCAATATTTGTAGACCTTGATGAGGGTGTCGAGCACCTCGGGGCGAGGCAGGTCGAGTTCCTTAAGGCTGAGAAAATCACCGTTACGCGCTTCAGTGGCATCGTACCAATTGCGAATCTGGCCGCGGCGCTTAAAGGCTTCGGGGGTCTGTAGTTCCTGCGGCCAGACGGCGTCGTCGTCTTGCAAGCCGGCGGCGGGATCGGCTTCGCGCCAGAAACCGAAGGAAAAGCTCGTGTCCTGGTAGTAATAATAGGGGTGATCACCCGGATAGCCCCAGACGTCGCCCGAGTGGTTGAGCACCACATCGAGGATGACGTACATGCCGCGCGCGTGGGCTTCGCGGGCCAGATGTTGCAAGTCCTCCAGCGTACCGAAGCGCGGGTCGACCTGCAGGTAATCCTGGATGCCATAGCCGTGATAGGAGTCGGCGCTGTCAGGGCGGTTCTTCAGGATCGGGCTCAGCCAAACTGCAGTACAGCCCAAGCCCTCGATGTAGTCCAAGCGTCGCGCCAGGCCGCGTAGGTTGCCGCCTTGAAAATGGTGGCGATGACCCGCATCGGCGGCGGGGGCGCCGTCGCTGGCTGAATAGGGCGGTACGCTGGGGTTGTTGTTGTCGAATCGATCCACCAGCAGGAAATAAATGAACTGGTCGCGCCAATCCGCCGGCGAGGGATGCAGTGGCAGGCGGGGCTGGAAGCTCAACTCGTTCGCGGAATGAAAGGCGGTGGGCATGACGGCCTCCTTGCGCCAGGCAATAGGTTTCCTCTTGCCTAACTATAGCCTGTTCGGCGCGGGGGGGGGACTATGTCTTGAAGGCGGAGACCAAGGATTGCAGGCGGGTGGCCAGTTGCGCGATGTCCTCGCTGGTGGCGGCGACTTGTTGCACGCTATGGGAATTTTGGTCGGCCCCGGCGCGGATGTTGGTCACGCTGCGACCGATGCTTTCGCTCACCGCGTTTTGTTCCTCGGCGGCGCTGGCGATTTGGGTAGTCATGTCGCTGGCGCTGGTGACGGCTTGCACAATGGTATCGAAGGAGAGTTGCGTGTCTTTGGCTTGATCGACACTGCGTACGGCCTGGTCGTGACCGCGGCCCATGACCGTCACGGCTTCTTGAGTGCCTTGTTGCAGACGCTCGATCATCTTGTGGATTTCGCCGGTGGATTTTTGGGTGCGTTGCGCGAGTGTGCGCACTTCGTCGGCCACCACGGCGAAGCCACGGCCTTGCTCACCGGCGCGGGCGGCCTCGATAGCGGCATTGAGGGCTAATAGATTGGTCTGCTCGGCGATCTCACGAATCACATCCAAGATGGATCCGATGCTGGCGCTGTCCTGCTCCAAGGTATGTATGACCTCGGTGGCCTTGCCGACCTCGTCCGCCAGGGCGTTGATGGTCGTCATGGTCGCGGAAATCACCGAGCGACCTTGCCCCGCTTCGTGATCTGCCTTGCCGGTGGCGTCGGCCGCGGCCAGGGCGCTGCGTGCCACATCGTGGGCGGTCTGACTCATCTCGGTGATCGCCGTGGCCACTTGATCGGTTTCCTCGCGTTGGCGCGAGACATCGCCGGCGGTTTGGTGGGTGATGCTGGATAACTCCTCGGAGGAGGTGGCCAGGTGACTGGTCGCTTCCATGACTTTGATAACCAGGGCATGGATCTTGGAAGTGTAGGCATTGAATCCCCGGCTCAGTTCGGCGATTTCATCCCGGCCCTGGTCGTTTAAACGTGCCGAAAGATCGCCTTCACCTTCGGCGATGTCATGCATTTGACGCGCCACGCGCTTGATGGGGCGGACGATGGTCTTGATGCTGAACAGCGCGATGAAGGTGCTCAATAACACGCCCACCACGAGGGTAATGACAATGGTCGATGCGACCCTGGTGACGATGTCGTTGATGGTTTCGGTCCGGCTCTCGACTTGGCTGTCGCCTAATTCCTCCAGCTCCTCGACATAGTCGAGCAAGCTCGAGGTTGTTTGGTAATAGGCGGTTTTTGTTCCTTCCAGTGCGGCGGAACCCCCGTCCCGAGCGGTGAGGGCGTTGAGCAGGTCAGTACGAGCCGCTGCTTGTTTCGCCATCAGCTGATCGAGTTGCTTGAGGTGGGCGGCGTCGATCAAACCCGAAGCGCGCATGCGTCCGAGCGCCTCGTCGGCGAAGTCTAGGGCGACATTCAATTCCTTGCGCTGCTGTTGGGCTTCCGAGTTGGAAATACCGGGGGTCGCGAGGCGGCTGACCGCCAGCATTTGGCGCTGAATGCCTATCGTCCCTTCCATGGAGCCGTCGGCGGCATCCCAGGCTTGAGTGGTGATGAAGGTCAGCTCTTGGGATAGTCGGTCGGCACCGAAATAGCCCACCAGACCGCAAATGATCAATAGGGCGCACATGGCGCCGTAGCCCGCCCCGATTTTGGTGCCCACCTTCTTGAACATTTATACGACTCCTTGTTCGGTAATGACTTTCGTGGTGAGGTGTCCGCGAATGCCAGTGTTAGCGTCCGCTAATGCCTGATCTTGAGCCGGCGGGCCTATTTGCCCAGTTGAACGTCGTGCCCCGCTTCGGATTGTTGATCCACTGTGGCCAGCCAGCTACTGTCAGCGGGCTGTAAGTCCTGAGTCGGGCGGCCGAACAAATAGCCCTGTCCATAATCCACGCCCAGTTCGCGGAGGCTGAGATATTCTCCCGGCTGTTCGATGCCCTCCGCGATGATTTGCGAACCGATGCCGCGCGCCAGGCTGACCATGGCCTGGACGATTTGCTGCTTGATGTAGCTGTGGTGGATATTGCGCACCAGGGCGATATCCAGCTTCATGTAGCCGGGATTGAGCTCCATGATGCGCTCCAGGTCGGAGTAGCCGTTGCCGATGTCGTCGCTGGCTTGAACAATTCCGATGTCGGAATAGTCCTTCATCGAATCACGGAACAAGTCGTAGTTGTCGATGGCGAGTTTTTCGTTGATTTCGAACACGACGTTGTGCGGTTTGATCTTAAGGTCATGCAGCAGCTCCTCGAGATATTTGCCGCGAAATTCCGGGTCGTGAATGGTCATGGTCAGGGTGTTCACGAAAATTTTGGTGTCGCTTTCCAGTTCCTTGGCGCGCTCAAAGGCTTTTCTGCGGCAGAGCGTGTCCAGTTCGAAAGACAGGCCGAATTCTTCGGCAAGGACGAACAGCAGCAAGGGGCTGGCGAACTCAGTGTCGGCGGGGCCGCGGGAGAGGGCCTCGTAGCCGATCGCGTTCAGACTCTGCATATCGACGATGGGTTGAAACACAGTCTGGATGTCTTGTTGAATAATGAGTTTCTGCAGCGTGTACTTGCTGTGAAAGTTGTGCCTAGTGGCAAGGAATTCCCCCATATTTTTGGAGTGGCTGACCAGGCGTGTGATCTGGCGGATGTTGTTGATCATGGGGTTCTTGATCACCATGGCGCACCCGACCGCGGGTTTGGTGTGAGTCTTAGTGTAGGGGTAGAAGAGATTGAAGGTCCGTTGATCGATGCTGACGCGGGTGCGCTCGGTGATTTGTTCTAGGTGGTCGAGTAGTAGTGTAGTTTGGTCACGCGGCGGTGTAAGAAAGAATATGAAAGTATCGACGTCGAACAGATCCACCAGGAAGATGTCACTATCGCGGAATTCACCTTGTTTGACTTCTTTGAGTAATTGCGTGACCTCGCCCAGCAATTTGTTGTAGACCTGGCTGCCGTACTGGTATTCGATTTTGTGCAGCATCGGTATTTGTATGGTGATACAGGCGAGGTATTGAGCATTCACCAGGATCTTTTCGATATTGCCGTATTCCTTGATGAGTGTCGGAGATTCCACCGCCTGGTTGTAATAGAAGTCCTTGTGGATGGTGGCGGATACGTAATCCGGCTTGAGCGGGGGGGCGGAACTCATCGGTGCGACATCTCCAGAAGCATCTGGCAGTCCCGCGCGGTGACTGCGAGCGTGAAATTGTCAGTGTCTTGATGGCATAGCTGTCGGCAGGCGCGCTGCGGCCTTTAGGACGGTGGCGGCCGGCCGGGTCTATTTGTTGCCACTGGCAAGCAAGTATTCGTGGGGAATGACCAGGCGTCCGTTGCGCACGAAATCAGCGGCGTAGCCCGCCACCTCATCGCGCACGGCGCGGTGCTCGTGTTCGGGCAGGGCGTCGAGTTGGGTTTTGAGGATCTCCGAGGCGGCGAGCAGATCCCAGTATTGAGCGTAGGAGTCGAATTGATAGTCGAAGCGATGGGTTTGAATGTCGAAGTTCTGGTATCCCGCTTTGCGCAGTAGCGCGGCCAGGGTTTGCGGATCGCCCAGGGAGGTGGCGATCGCCAGCGGGGGGTGCAGATCCGGCGGCAGGCGATCCTCGAATGCGCGTTGCGCCCATTGCAGGGTGGTCATGGATTCGGGGCGGCCCCACACCGCTAAGGCGTAGCGGCCGCCCGGCTTTACTACCCTGTGCATTTCCCGCAGGCCGAGTTCGGGATCTTCGAGCAACATGATGCCGAAGCGGCACATTGCACGGTCAAAGCTTGCAGTGGGAAAATCCAGGCGCTCCGCGGGCATGCATAAGAATTGAATTCCGCGCAGGCCGCCGGCACGCGCCTTGGCTTGCGCAGCGCGCACCATACCGGGTGCGGCGTCCACACCCACGATGTCGGCTGCATCGTCTAGGCGTTGCGCTAACGTCAATGCGGGCTCGCCGGTGCCGGACGCCAGGTCAATAATATGCTGTCCCGCGTGCGCGTTGAGGGCGTCCAGCAGGGTCTCGCTCACCGGTGCGAGGTGCGGCAGCCAGAGGTCGAACTTGGCGGCGATTTGATCCCAGTCAGGTTGTGTATTGTTGGGCATAGTCTGTCGTGCTTTCGGGGCGTGATTTTCCGCATAGTTGATGGCGCGCACGGCGCAACCGCGAGTGTTTTCGGTGCAATAGCGATTCTATTGTACGCCCCCGGGAATCGGGGTAAGCTGTGCACCGGGTCCGGGTTTTTGCCCCGATCTCCCTCGTTATCAACTTTGCCATTACATGGTCGGTTGCGTCGGGAGTCGGGCTAAGCTCGGCCGGCTGTGGGGTTCAACATCCGATGCCGTTTCGCAGAAGTGGGATCGTGGTGAGGGATCTCGGTTAATTGTCCAATGGCGTTCTAGAGAACTCCCTAAGTAATGGGTGGGGTGAACGTCGGTTCTTGAGAGTGATGAATTTATGAAATCGATCTATGTCGGCAATCTGCCCTTTAGTTCTACCGAAGAAGACATCCGCGGCTTGTTCGAGCAATACGGCGCGGTGCACTCCGTTAAATTGATTTCCGATCGTGAAACCGGTCGTCCGCGTGGTTTTGCGTTCGTCGAAATGGATGATTCATCGGCCAACAATGCCATCTCCGGCCTGAACGGCAAGGATGTGGGTGGTCGCCCTCTGCGCATCAATGAGGCGCGTGAGCGCGAGCAGCGTGGCCCGGGTCGCATGCGTTAATTTGTCCGCATTTCGGTAACGCGAGGTTGCCGGCATCTACCCGGCCATACAGGCCGGGTAGATGATCTGTTTTTGCTGTTTGATTAAGGCGGTCGGGCGCCCGCGCTGGCCGGCTACAAATGTCTTTTTCGCCTATTTCATCTAAAGCGCCTCCCCTGGACGGCCGACATGCTCCGTGATGTCAGCGATGTTGTGCACGGGGCGGCTTATCATGTTGAGTTTCATTCTTGGCTTGGTCTACCGCTTCGAGCAAGCGCATGCTTGTGCGCCCAATCGGCTCTATCTCAATCAGCACCATTACCGTCGCTTGACTCTGGAGCTGAATGGCAACGGCGATGCGCCACAGAGGATCGCCGGGCTGGGTGTGCAGGTGCTCATTCATGCAAGTGTGCAGCATCCGCGCTTGATGCGGGTGTCTGACGGCCGAGTGCATTGCGCCTGAGATTGGTTTTGGTGCGCGGCTGCCTTGCGCAGTACACTGCCGGTGCATGTCCAATCTCGTGGTCGCGCTTGCTGTCATCTTTTTGCTGGTATGGTTCTGGCAGGACAGCTTGCGCGCGCGCGGTCGCGCGATAGGCGCCGCGCGGAAAATGTGTAGTGATGTAGATGTGCAGTGGTTGGATCAGACCGTGGCGTTGGCGCGGCTGCGTCCTGCGCGCAGGCCTGGCGGTGGCTGGACATTGCGACGCTGGTATCGCTTCGAATTCAGCGAGGATGGTGTGACACGCCGCGTCGGCCATGTGGTGCTAGAGGCTGGGCGCGTGACCGGCATTGAGATGGACAGCCAGGGCGGGCGGACCTTTTCTGGGGAGAAAGCCCGTGGGGCCGATGAAGATTAGGCTCTCGAGACTTGATTCGATGCATCTGACGATGCACAGTAGCGCCCTGGGTTTGATCGCGACACTGATGTGGCTTTGGAAGGAGGCGGTGGGCATGACGGTTTTGGTGATAGGTGGAACGGGCGTCGCCGGCAGTGCCGTGGTGGAGCGGCTCCAGCAGGCGGGTAGTGACGTGCGTTGCATGACCCGCTACTCGAATAAGGTCCCCGATATGCCCTCCGGCGTGAAGGGCGTGGTCGGCGACTTGGCCAAACCCAGTACCTTGGGCTTGGCTTTCACTGGCGTGGACAGCGTCTTCATGTTGACGCCGTTGAGCCAGAATGAAACCGATATGGGTCTGGCGGCAGTGGCTGCTGCGCAAGAGGCGGGGGTCCAGCGCCTGGTGTATATGTCGGTGCCAATGCGACCCGGTACCGAGCGTATTCCTCACTTCAAGAGCAAGCTCCCCGTCGAGCAGGCCATCAAAGATTCGGGTATTCCATATACCTTGCTGCGCCCCAATAATTTCTATCAGAACGACTACTTGTGGTGCCGCGCCGCAGTGATGTCCTATGGCGTGTATCCGCAGCCCATCGGTTCCGTGGGCCTGAATCGCGTCGATGTGCGGGACGTCGCTGATGCGGCGGTCAACGCCTTGACCCAGGCAGGATTTGAAGGGAAGGATTTTCCGCTCCACGGTCCGGATTTGCTCACCGGCGAAATGGTGGCGCTGACTTTCAGCAACCATCTCGGTCGTCAGATCCGCTATGGTGGGGACAGCCTGGAATACTGGGCCAAGCAGGCTCAGCACATGATGCCGGAGTGGATGGTTAAGAGCCTCAGGGCGATGTACGAGTATGTTCAACAGCGCGGTATGATTGCCAATGCGAGCGAATTGGCACAGACACAAGCCATTCTTGGCCACCCCCCGCGCGGCTTCGACGCCTTCGTCACCGAAATCCTCCCATTGTGGCAGAGTGAGATTGACGCTGGCTGAGCGCTTGGTCGATCTCGTGTGAATCGTGTTTCTCATCAGCGATCCGGAGGGCCTGCAACTGCGCCTGAGCGAACTGCTTGGCCGATTGCCTGTTAAATGCCCCCCGCGCCGTAGTTCCACCCGTCACTGTGCGGTGAAGGGGCGATGATGAATGAAGCTGTCCAACTCGGGTCGCTCACCGCGATACTGGCCTCCAACAAGAACCTGCCCGTCTCATAAGTCTATCAAGCCCGAGTTGTGCACTTTGGTGGCCAGCCTTTAGGGCGCGCATGTCCTGTCTCGGTGGTTACAAAGTCCTCCTTGTCCTGCCGCCGCGCTTATTCTAGCGCGACCGGGGGGGGCAGCAATCCGGATTTTCAGCCCCCCATGAGGGTGGGTTCAAGTCCTTGCCGCGGGGGGTCGCTATAGGAACTGAGTAGCCTGTTCCGGATGAGCAGTGTACCGGAAGCGGGGAAATGGACCGCCTGCGGAGGATAGAACCATGTTAGATTTTGTTGTCGAAGCCATAGTCATCGCCTTTGTCATTGGTGCCATGATGGGCGCCCTGGTCGCGGTGCACCTAGCCAGCCCGAAGAAAGAACCCACCAAAGAAGTCGAAGAGGTACTGGAGTAATCCTCCATGACCTGACGAGCGTGGCTCGCCGGCGCCGCGGTGCTGGCGAGTCATGATCGTCGCGGTGGGCAGCAAGCCCGCATCTAACTTGCGCCCCATCGTTTGCCGCGTGAGCGTGGCCAGCCACCGTTCGATCGCGCTTCAGCAAGCCGTTAATGATTGAAACCTCGGCGCAAGTGCCGATACAGTGCCTGTTCTGAATCATGTTTTACGGGAGGAGCGGGTTGGTGGATATTGCACTCTTCATCATATTGGGTCTGTTGGCGGCGTTGGCGCTGTATGCCATTGTCATATACAACAACCTGGTCGCTTTGAAACACAATGTGTCCAAGGCTTGGGCCAATATCGACGTTGTGCTCAAGCAACGCCATGACGAGCTGCCCAAGCTGGTCGAAACTTGTAAGCAATACATGCAATACGAACAAGCCACACTGGATAAGGTGATCCAGGCACGCTCCGCCGTGGCGTCAGCCCGCGAACAGGGTGATGTGGCGGCCTTGGGGGCGGCCGAGGGGCAGTTGCGCTTGGGCTTGGGGCAGCTCTTTGCAGTGGCGGAAGCGTACCCAGAACTTAAGGCCAGTGAAAAATTCCAGCATTTGCAGGCGCGCATCACGGGCTTGGAAAACGCCATCGCCGATAGGCGCGAGCTATATAACGAGAGTGTCAATCTCAATAACGTACGCATCGAACAGTTTCCCGATGTCATCATCGCCCGCTTGTTCTCTTTCAAGGACTTCGTGTTGCTCGAATTCGAGGAAGAGCAAAAGACCGACGTGGACATGAAGTCGTTGTTCGGTTAAAGCGTCGCTGCGCGATGCCCCGCGTCGACAGTCTCCAGTTCTGGATCTTGTTCGCCATCGCCGCGCTAGGTGCGTTGGTCGTTTTCGTGGCCGCCTTTATCTGGCTGCGTCGTGCGCGCATGATAGAGGATACGCCTACATCCAAGATTCGTTCCGCCGCACAAGGCTATGTGGAGTTGGAAGGCATAGCAGTGTGCATGGACGGCATGCCCATCATCGCACCGCTGACCGGTAGGTCTTGTGCTTGGTATCGGTATCGCATCGAAGCGTACTCGGCGCAGCAACATCGCAATGACGACGTGAGTCGTTGGACTACGGTTGAAAGTGGCGTGAGCGATGCGTTGTTCATGGTGAAGGACCCAACGGGGGTCTGCGTGATTGATCCCGAGGGCGCCAAGGTGACGCCCTCGACCCGCCAGCAATGGTTTGGGGAAACGCGTCAGCCGCCACCGTTCGCCGCGCGCAGGCTCTCGAATGGCCGTTATCGCTACAGTGAGCAGCGCATCGAAACTGGCGACTCTCTCTATGTGCTGGGAAATTTTCGAAGCATAGGCGGTGCAGAGCCGGATGGGCGTGGCATCGCGGTCCGCGAGTTGTTGGCAAAATGGAAGCGAGATCAACCGCGCTTGCTGGAGCGCTTCGATGCCAATGATGACGGCAAGTTGGACGCCGAGGAATGGGCGCAGGCACGCCGCCTCGCCGCGCGCGAGGCTGCCGCCGCCTATCATGCCGCCTTGGCCGAGCCGAGTACGCCGTTGCTGTCCCAACCGATCTCGAGTCAGCAGCCTTTCCTTATATCCACTACGCCGCAACGACCGTTGGCGCGGCGCTACAAACTCTACGCCGGCCTCTGTTTTCTGTCGTTCTTTGTCCTAGGCGGCGGTGCAGTGTGGCTATTGGGGCAGCGCTAGCGGGCGCTAGTTTTGTTATCCTATCGCTCTCTATTTATAGCCGCCGAGGCGGCATGTCAACGCGAGGACGCATCATGAATAACCCGCTATTGGAAAAGCACGGCCTGCCGCCCTTTAGTCTTATAAGACCCGAGCATGTCGAGCCCGCCATCGATCAGGTGCTCGCCGATAATCGTGCCGCCATCGCGCAACTATTGACCGGTGGGCAAGCCTACGGTTGGGAAAACTTGGTCGCGCCCTTGGAAGAGCTGTCGGACCGGCTGCGTCGCGTGTGGTCCCCGGTGGGGCATATGAACTCGGTGGTCAATAGCCCCGAGTTGCGCGCCGCCTACAACGCCTGTTTACCCAAGCTCAGTGATTACGCCACCGAACTGGGGCAAAACGATCGGCTCTATCAAGCCTATCAATCCATCGCTGACGGGCCTTCGTTCTCCGCCCTCGACACGGCACAAAAGAAAATCATCACCAATGCGTTGCGCGATTTCCGCCTCTCCGGCGTGGCGCTGCCAGCCGAGCAGAAGGCACGCTTCAAAGAAATCATGCAAGAGCTGTCCAACCTCAACGCCAAGTTCGAGGAGAATCTGCTCGATACCACCAATGCCTGGCACAAGCACATCGGTGACGAGAAGGAATTGGCCGGCTTGCCTCCCACCGCCTTGGCCTTATTGGCGCAGTACGCTCAGCAGCGCGAACTGGACGGTTGGGTGGTAACGTTGGAATTCCCCTCCTATATCCCTGTCATCACCTATGGCGACAATCGTGACTTGCGTCGCGAAATGTACGAGGCTTATGTCACGCGCGCTTCCGACGCCGGTCCGCACGCCACACAGTGGGACAATACGCCGGTGATGGAGAAAATTCTCGCGCTGCGCCATGAGAGCGCGCGGCTGCTGGGTTTCAATAACTATGCCGAATATTCCATTGCGCCGAAGATGGCACGCTCCACCGATGAAGTGCTGGCTTTTCTCAATGATCTTGCGCAGCGTTCATTGACGATGGCGCGCAATGAGTTGGCGGAAGTGCGCGCTTATGCGCGCGAGCAGCACGGTTTGGACGAGTTGGAAGCCTGGGACGTGGCTTATTACAGCGAGAAATTACGCCAGCATCGGTATGCGATCTCGAAGGAGGATTTGAAGCCGTATTTTCCCGAGGGGCGTGTGGTCGCGGGTATGTTTCAAGTGGTCAAGCGCCTCTATAGTCTGGATATCCGCGAGCGCAAGGACGTTGATGTGTGGCACTCCAGTGTCCGCTTCTTTGATATTTACGATGAAAGTGGCGAGTTGCGTGGTCAGTTTTACCTGGACCTGTACGCACGCCAGCACAAGCGTGGCGGCGCTTGGATGGACGAGTGCGTTACCCGCAAGCGCAGCGTGGCAGGTGTGCAGGCGCCAGTGGCCTATCTCACTTGCAATTTTTCGCCGCCGGTCGGTGATGACCCGGCGCTGTTTACTCACGAGGAAGTACTCACGCTGTTCCATGAATTCGGTCATGGCCTGCATCACATGCTCACCAAAGTGGATTACCCCAGCGTAGCGGGGATTGCCGGTGTGGCTTGGGATGCAGTGGAGCTGCCCAGTCAGTTCATGGAGAACTGGTGTTGGCACCGCGAGGCACTGGATTTGATCGCCGCGCATTATCAAAGTGATGCGGCGCTGCCGGATACGCTGTACCAGAAAATGCTGGCGGCCAAGAATTATCAAGCGGGCATGCAGATGGTGCGGCAGCTGGAGTTCGCTATTTTCGATTTCCGTTTGCATCTCGAGTACGACCCGGCGCGCGGCGCGCGCGTCTATGACGTGCTCGACGAAGTGCGTGAGCAAGTGGCAGTGATGAAACCGCCCTCGTTCAATCGCTTCCCGCACAGCTTCTCGCACATTTTCGCTGGCGGTTACGCGGCGGGTTATTACAGCTACAAATGGGCCGAGGTGTTGTCTTCCGATGCCTTCGCTGCCTTCGAGGAAACCAGCATTTTCGACCGCGATACCGGTTTGCGTTTCCTGAGTGCCGTACTCGAGCAGGGGGGTTCGCGCGAGCCGATGGAATTGTTTATCGAGTTTCGCGGCCGGGAACCGACCATCGATGCCCTGTTGCGTCATAGCGGCATCGCCGCCTGAGGCGCGGTCCAGGCGAGTTTCTTCGGCTGCATTGACGCCAGGTTGGTAACTGACCGCGATGATGAGCCGGACATCGTCTATGGAGATCGTCTATATTGATAAGAGGGTATGTAGCTAGGAGGTCGCGCCATGAAGCTCCCTTTGCAGATCACCTTCCGCAATATGGAAAAGTCCACGGCGATGGAGGCCGACGTTCGTGTCAAGGCGGAGAAGCTGGATGAGTTCTGCGCCGAGATCATGAGTTGTCGGGTGATGGTGGAATCCCATCACCGACATCATCATGAGGGTAATCAGTACCATGTGCGTATCGATCTCACCGTGCCGGGGGCCGAGTTGGTGGCGCGTCGTGAACCCAGTGCGCATCACGCCTACACGGATGTGTATGTGGCCATCCGCGATGCTTTCGACAACATGCGTCGGCAATTGGAAGACTATGCGCGCCGTCGCCGTGGCGAGGTCAAGCATCACCAGGAGCCATCCCACGGGCACATCTCCGAGATCAATCGCGAACAAGGTTATGGACGGATAGCGACCTCTGACAATCGCGAGATCTATTTTCACAGCCACAGCGTGATTAATGCCAAGTTCGCTCAGCTCGACGTCGGTGTCGAGGTGAGCTACGCCGAAGAACAGGGCGAGCAGGGGCCTCAGGCGAGCACGGTGCGGGTAGTAGGTAAGCATCATTACGTCAGCTGAGGGGGGCGGCTCATGGCATCGCCTGAGTTGCATGGTATGCCTTATACCCCCGGTTGGGCGCGGGGACGCCTGACCTCACGCTTGAGCGAATTTGGTCAGGGCGCCATCGTCGTCGCCCATCAAGCACGTTTGGGTGCGCTCCAGGCTCGACCGGCTGGATTGATCGTGGTCGACGGTGCGCCCTTTTCCCATCCCATGATCCGCCTATTGGCTTGGGGGATACCCGTGATCTTGGTCGATTCCATGCCCGCGTTGTCCGAAGGCGCCGAGGTGGTGCTTGATGGCGTTCAGGGTGCGGTATTTTTCGCGCCTGAAGCAGGGCTGATGCCACCGCCCGCACCGCCTGTCCCGCGCGCCGGTATGGCGGTGCGCACGGCGAATGGCGAGGCGGTGCATTTGCGTGCCAGCGTAGCGGATGCCAGCGGCGCGGCGCGTGCCTTGGCGCGCGGGGCGGCGGCCATAGGCTTAGTACGTAGCGAATGCCTATTGCCACCCGCCGACGCGGTGCCGGATGTGGCTTTTTATGAGCAGACACTGGCGACGTTGTGTGAAGCGGCCGCGCCGCTGGCGGTGACGGTGCGCTTGTTGGACATCGCCGCTGACAAGCGTCCCCGGTGGCTGACCCGCACCCTCCCCGGCATGGCGGGTCCACTGGGTTTGCAGGGCGCGCGTCTTTACGCGATGGAACCAGTGCGAAGTGTGTTTCGCGCGGAAGTGGCTGCGCTCGGCCGTCTTGCTCAGGACCATGACTTATCCGTGTTGGTGCCATACGTGGCGGGTGTGGAGGAGTTTCAGCGTTGGCGTGGCGAGATAGAGGATATGCTGCCCGCCCCGATGGCCATCGGATCTATGGTGGAGACGCCGGCGGCCGCGCTGGCTGTCGCCGACCTGCTCACCGCGGCGGATTTCGTGGCGCTCGGTTGTAACGATCTGATGCAATGTCTATTCGCCGTCGATCGCGATATCCCCGCGCTCGCCCGCCTGCTCGACGCTTATGCGCCGGTGTTGTACCGCTTTCTGCGCGACGTAGCGCGTGCGGCCGAGGGCGAGATGAGACGGGTGCAAGTCTGTGGCCTGCTTGCGCAGTTGCCGGGGTTGATGCCGGTCATGTTGGGGCTGGGCTATCGCGCATTCTCAGTCGAGCCGGTGATGTTGCCGTACTTGGCGGAGGCGGTGAGCCGCACCGACACGCAAGCGGCGGCGGCCTTGGGCGCGGCGGTATGCGCCGCGTCGGACAGCGCCAGTGTGCGCGCCTTGCTTACTATGTCCGCGCCCCCCACGCCTGCGGGTGGAGCGCCGCAGGTCCAAGGTGTAAGGGTGTGGCGTTAGCTCCGGCATTGACCTGGTCAATCGCGTTATCTTTTTGTCGTATCAATTATTGGTTTGGTCGTTGGGCTCACCTGCCTACATAATGGCCTGCCTCGGACTCGTTAGTCACGCTTAGTGAGAAGGATGGTTTTGAAAATCGCCACTTGGAATGTTAACTCGCTCAACGTGCGCTTGCCTCACGTATTGCAATGGCTGGCGGATGCTCAGCCGGATATTCTTGCGTTGCAGGAAACCAAGCTCATCGACGAGAAATTTCCTCAGGCGGAGATCGAGGCGGCGGGTTATCACTCGCTGTTTTCGGGGCAGAAGACCTACAATGGCGTGGCGATCTTGAGCAAGCAGCCGGGCACTGACGTGATTAAGGATATCCCCGGCCTCGCGGATGACCAGCGCCGCGTGCTGGCGGCGACCTATGGTGAGGTGCGGGTGTTGGATCTCTATGTTCCCAACGGTGAGAGTGTGGCCTCCGATAAGTATCAATACAAACTCGACTGGTTGGATAAGCTCATCGCCTTCATCAAAGTAGAACTCAACCGGCATCCCAAGCTAGTGGTGCTAGGGGATTTCAATATCGCGCCCGACGAGCGTGATGTGTATGACCCGTTGGTATGGGAAGGCAAGGTGTTGTGCAGCGAGCCGGAGCGCACCGCCTTGCAGGATTTGCTGGCCACGGGGTTGCACGATAGCTTCCGATTGTTCGAACAGGAAGAAAAACAATTCAGCTGGTGGGATTACCGCATGGCTGCTTTTCGTCGCAATAGGGGGCTGCGCATCGATCATGTGTTGCTCAGTACGGCCTTGCGCGAACGCTGCAAGCGCTGCTACATCGACAAAGCGCCGCGTAAGTGGGAGCGGCCCTCGGACCACACGCCAGTGGTCGTCGAGTTGATGTCATGATAAAAGCGGAGCCCCTGGCGAGGGGGCTCCGCGGCACGTCATTTCAATTCCATGGGGTCTTGATGGATCATCAAATGCGCGTAGGGGGTGCCGTCGAACACCACGTAGCTGCCGAACTTCTTGTGGGGCCTTGACGGAAATCCGCTGGCCTCGGCATCCACCGGCCAGAACAGCATCCAATGCGGAGGCTCCTTTACCAGCTTGGCGTCCGCTTCTTCCTGCATCAATATCATTCCACCCTTTTCCCAATGCCAACCTCCCTTGGCCATGTAAGCGATACCGGGTTGGGTGTTACCGGGTTTCTCCGCCCCGGCCATGTGGTCGTTGGCCCATCGCCAAGAAGCGGCATCGCCGCAAATAAGGGTCGGGATCGAATGGCACTTACTTAAGAATAACTAACTGAGTAGAAAGATAAAGTAAGACTGGCTCAAGGTGATAAGGTGTGAGTCGCGAAACCACAAACCATCACAACAGGAGCCAGCCTTAATGC
>CALZJG010000027.1 GCA_945787555.1 uncultured Chromatiaceae bacterium
CGGTGATGTTCGAAATGCTCAATCAAGTCAGCTACCAAGTGCTGGGCCAGGACGCCGCCATCGCCTACATGACCCAAGCCGGCCAATTGGAATTGAACGTCATGATGCCCGCCATGGGCTCGGCCCTGTGCGATGCCATGGACTGGTTGACCAACGGCCTCAACGCGGCCACCGAGTTCAACCTCAAAGGGCTGCAGGTCGATCGCGAGCGCTGCAAGGACTTCCTCCACACCAGCGTCGGTCTCGCCACCCTCCTCAACACCGAGATCGGCTACGCCGCCGCTACCGAAGTGGCCAAGGAATCGGAAAAGACCCACCGCCCGGTGCGCGACATCGTCGCCGAACGTGACTTGATGAAAGCGGATGATTTCGATGAGCTGGTGTTGAAGGCGGCTAGGGATGGAGGAATATGAAAGCGCGGGCATGTAAGACAGCCGTGCAGCGACGGCCAAGAACAGACTCTAGAGTAATAGACGAAACCTGGATGAAACGAAGTGGAACCCGGGGTAACAAGTGTTTAGTGTTCCGCCGACACGCTTCGCTTCATCACGGGCTGCAGGCTCGTGAGACAACTATAATAAATAAAAAGAAACAATATGCGTATAAGAATAACGCGGATTCAACTCGCTAGTGCAACGGGGGGTTGATGCCGAAAAATACCTGATTCGGTGTTTTCATGCCAAGGCATTTCCTCGGACGATTGTTGAGTTTGTCCATCACCTTCTGAATATCTCTCTGAGTGAGTGTGGTGAAGTCACAGCCCTTGGGGAAGTACTGACGGATAAGACCGTTGGTGTTTTCATTCAGCCCTCGCTCCCAGGAGGCATACGGATGCGCGAAATAGAAATCGGCATCGAGTGCCTCGGCGATCGCTTGGTGTTGAGCGAATTCTTTTCCGTTATCCCAGGTCAGCGTGTGTACCTGGTCGACTAGCGGCCTCAGCAGTTTCAGGACAGTCTGCATCACACCGTCGGCCGCCTTGCTAGGGACTTTGGCCATCAGTGCCAATCGCGACTTGCGCTCGGTCAGCGAGACGATGGCCTGCTTGTGGCCCTTGCCGATGATCGTGTCGAGCTCCCAATCTCCTAAACGGCGGCGACGTTCCACAATGGCCGGACGTGCGTCTATGGATACCCGGTTGGGGAGCTGGCCGCGACGGTCATAGCTGCCGTAGCGCTTCTTGCGTGCTTTCTGGCAACGCAGATGGCGGTAAAGATCGTCGCCCTGGGCTTTATCCTCAAGGATATGCTGATAGATCCACTCATGGCTGATGACGCGAAAGCCTTCCTCCGCCAGCCACAGACTGATCTGCTCGGGACTCCAGTCCTCGCGCAACAGGCGCTCGATCCAGCGCCAGTCCTCGGCGCTGATCCGAGGCTGCCCCTTGGCCTGGCGGCGGTGCAAGGCCAAGCGGTGGGCCTGTTGCGGGCGATAGCCCTTCAGGCCACAGTTGCGGCGTACCTCGCGACTGACCGTGGACTTATGGACACCCATGATCTGCGCAATGTCGGCTTGGTGATGCTCGGCTTTCATCAGGGCGTATATTTGCTATCGTTGCTCTTGGGTAAGCTGTGTGTAGATTCTCATCAGTGCTGCTCATTCTTGCCGGAACGAAGAGCAACGATGCTACCGCAGCTTGCCCGCTCTTGCGAACTGTTGAGTTGCACTTACAAGTTGAATCCGCCTAATTATTCTCGTTACTCTTTTGTCAATTATTGCACCAGAGACTTATGCGTTTGATGACAATCGCCAGGGCTTCATTATTGGGTTGGGCGCTGGGTTGCATATTATGGATAGAAGCACCAATTTTCGCGGTTCAAACGATACGTCTAGAACGGAAACTGGAATTACAACATCATTTAACATAGGCGGAGGAATTACTAACCATTTGCGCTGTATTATGTGAGAAATTCTTCATGGCATGGTCAGCAGTGATCTTTGGTATTAGCCGTCTTACCAAGCCACATCGGATGTGGCGACAAAGATGGTAAAGCGTTAGCGATTGATGCAGCTGATGTTCAGCGCCCCCCCGCCGCGCTCACCTCTCTTGCACGAGAGGGAGAGTGAATATCCAACGAAGAACAAACTCTTGTATTCTCGGTCGTAGGGCCCTCATTCCAGGGGGCGATTATTTTTGCCGCCACGACCTTACTCCACGGCATCACCACCGTGACGCGCCAGGCGGAAATTATGGGATGTAGTACTCCACATCACCCGCCAAGCAAGTAAGGCTCTCCGGCGCTTCTCTTACCACTCGCAGCAAAGAATAGGCGCCTGGACTCGACGAGCACGGCGCTTGATGTCACCGGGCGTAGCCGTTCAGCCCTACCCCGGTCGTTGCTCGGGCCGTTGCAGGAGGTATATCTCTAAGGACTTGAAGAGCTGCTCCGCCGTGTCTGCATCGCGACGTATGACGGCATTTGGCGCGACATAGTCCGGCAAGGTGCTATGCGTACCGGACCTGACAAGTATCGCATGTATATGTTGATTGACACCTTCAGACAGCCGTACGGCGGCTATCAGTGCGGCGCCATTGAGGCCGCGGGTCTCATAGCCGGTGATCAGAACGTCATAGTGTTCTTCCAGCAGCAGTTGCAAGCTGCCGTAGCCGTCATCAATAATTGTGAAATCAATTGGCAGCGATTTCAACGCATTGAGGTAGAGTGCGTTGTTGACCTTCGAACTCTCCACCAACAGGCCGCGCAAATGTTTGACTGAAGCGGCGCGGGTTTCGTCAGACGCCTTGGCGTCACTGTCTTGCAATGCCGCGAGTTTCGCTTCGATGGAGGTATAATCCGCGCGCCCCTCCACTATCATCTGTGTCGCCGTGGTCATGATATCGATGTAGGCGAGACAACCATCAAGGAAGACATCCATGTCTGCAGGCTTAGTGCCGGACAAGGCATTCAGTCGCTCCTCGAGTTGATGACAGATCTTGGTGACGATATGCACGCCGTAAGTTCCGGCAGTGCCTTTAAGACTATGAACCTTGCGATAGAATTCGTTGAAACGCTCAGTGAAATCGCCCTCGTCGCCCAGCCCCATCGCCATCTGTTCAAGTTGTGACACTCGCTCTGGCAACTCGGCGAGATAATTGGCCTGCAACTGACGCAGCAATTGCTCGGCAGCGGGATTGGATTTCTTGCCACTGTCAGCGTCACTCATGGCGTTTCCTCTCATCTGATACCGCAGCATGGGCATCAGGCTGGCACTCCTCCGATCCCTGAGACTTATGCGCGATTTCACTCAAGGCGTTCAGCGTTGCGGTGGCGGCCTTAGTGTAGGTGTCCCGGGAGATTTCTCCCTCGGAGCATTGCCGATACAGCGAGATACTGAAGGCGATCAAGGCGTGTTCGTAGCCATCGATCTTGAGAGCGCGGGCATCGCGCAGGAAACGGATATAGCGGGCGAGCTCGAAAAATAGGAGCTCGTCATGGCCGCGGTCGACCGCACGTGCAGCACTGCTCAGACTGTCGAATTCCTGGTGTAGCTCGTCATAGACGCCGCGCTCACAGCCTGGAAACATCCGTGCCGTCAGATGTTTACAGCGACCCAGGCGCTCTGCGCATTCTTTCAAGTATGCCTTATCGAGCCTGACCTGGCGGGTTTCCCGATTCATATCAGACCCGCTTTCCGTAGTCGTGGACGAGATTGCACAGATAATCAGGGAGCCCCGTCAGGGCGACGACCTCATCTACCGCATTCAAGGCCAGTGCCGCAGCTGGCATTCCGTAGATCACCGCGCTTTCCTCATCTTGCGCCAAGGTATGTGCGCCGGCACGACGCATGGCGAGCAGGCCTTCCGCACCATCGGCACCCATGCCGGTCATGATGAGTCCGACGGCCTGGTTGTGGCAGCCGGCCGCCACCGATTCGAACAGGGGGGTGACCGAAGGCCGGAAGCCGTTGACTGGTGGCAGCTCACTCAAGCGTGCGACTAACCCAGCTGAACCGCGCTCGATCATCATATGATAGTCATCGGGGCCGAAATAGACCGTACCGGGGAGCAGAGGCATACCCTCTTCCGCCAGCTTTACCTTGAGAGAGACGTTATCGGCCAACCAGCTTACCAAGCCACCAATGAAGCCCTTGGAAATGTGCTGCACGATAACGATCGGTAGCGGAAAATCATGCGGAAGCGCCGACAAGATGTCCTTAAGCGCGGGCGGCCCACCGGTTGAACAACCGATGGCCAGCAGTTCGCAATGCCCCATCTGGCCCGGCGCTGAGGGCGTCGTTGCCGGCATTGCCAGGTGCGGCGATAGGATGCGCCGGCGCACCACTTTCACCTCCGCCATGGCGCGTATCAGGCCCACGAGTTCCTTGCGGATCTTGTCAAAGTCGGGATGCCCGAAGCCGCGGGGTTTCTCTATCACCGCCAGCGCCCCCTCCTCGATGGCACGAAAAACTATCCGCAGCTCCTCGTCATGAACGCTGGAGCTGACCACGACGATGGGGACGGGATAGGTATGCATGATCCTGCGTGTGGCTTCGAAGCCGTCCATGACCGGCATGCGGATATCCATGGTGATGAGGTCGGGCTGCAATGTATCGAGCAGCGGCAGCGCCTCCTGGCCATTGCTGGCATGACCGATCACCTGCATGTCCGGCTCATCATCCAGGATGGCGCGCAGCAGCATCGCCACTACCTGGGAATCCTCAACGATCAGTATGCGTATCATGTTACGTGTGTCATCAATTTTTGTCCGTGGGCAGCTAACGCATCACACCAGTTGTGCGACGACATCGAGCAACGTGCTGGTTTCAAACTCACCCTTGACGATATAGGCATCTGCCCCGGCTGCGACGCCGCGCTGGCGATCAGAGTCGCGTGCCAGCGAGGTGACGATGATGACCGGTAGGCGTTGATATCGGTCGTCCTGCTTGATGCTCGTGGTGAGTTCGAATCCGTTCATGACCGGCATCTCGACATCGGCGACGACCAGATCAAAGTCTCCCGCTTGAAGAGATTCCCAAGCCTGTTGACCATTCACGGCGGTACTGACTTGGTAGCCGGCGTGTTCGAGTATGCTCTTTTCCAGAGTGCGCGTAGTGATGGAATCGTCGACGACCAGAATGTGCGGTGGCGCAGTGGGATGATTCAATTGTTCAGCAGCACTGATCCGGACGCGACTGCCGCGTAGTGCCGATTCGACCAGGTCCGACGGGTTGAGCACCATGATGACCTCGCCGCTGCCGGTGAGTGCGCCACCGGTGATGTTGGGCACGGCGACCAACGGTGGACTAAAAGGCTTGATGACGATTTCGCGCTCGCCAAGTATCTCATCGACCAATAGCGCCACCGTATCCCAACCTTTGGACACCACCACCACCGGGAGTGTCCGACCCCGCGATTTCGCCGGCAATTCGAGTTGTAGCACCGCCGCCAATTCACGTAAGGGCACCGCGCGACCATTGTGCCGCAGGGCATGGCTGGCCTCGACCTCGATGATCTCATGGGGGGAAATCTCCATCACCCGATCGACTGCGGTGATGGGAATGACGGCGGTGACGTCGCCGACGCAGACCAGCAAACCATGATCCGTCGCTAGCGTCAGTGGCAGGCGTAAGGTGAAGGTGGTGCCCCGGCCAGGCTCGGCATCGACATGAACCGATCCCTTCAGCGCGCGCACGTTGGATGCGACCACATCCAAGCCGACACCACGTCCGGAGATGTTGGTGATGATTTCCTTAGTGGAGAAACCCGGACGGAAGATGAGACCCAGGATTTCCTCACGTGACATGGCAGCGGCCTCGGCGTCGCTCACCAGCTTCTTGTTGCGCGCCGAGGCCAGAATCTTGTGTTCATTAATACCGAGGCCATCATCGCAGATGGCGAGCACGATTTGATTGCCTTCACCGCTGACCTCAATTCGCAGGCTGCCCGCGGGTGATTTTCCCATGGCGCTGCGGGTTTGCGGATCCTCGATGCCGTGATCGATTGCATTGCGCAATAGATGCAACAGGGGATCCTTCACACCATCAAGAATGGCGCGATCTACTTCAATTTCGTCCCCCTTGATTTCAAACTCGACCTGCTTACCAAGTTCACGCGCTACATCGCGGACTGAACGTGCCATGGGGCGTAGCAGAGTCGCTGCCGGTACCAGACGCATCATGCGCACATCATCCTGCAAGGTACCGGTAAGCACGCCGAGGCGATTGGTACTGACGCGCATGTTACGGTGCAGGCGATTGGCAATCACATCAAGCTGTCCGATGGTATCGTAGCCGCTCTTGAGGGCGATGGGAGTGGCCACTGTTGCGCCGCCACCGCGTTCTGATCCATTGGAACGGTTCAGGCCGCCCACCAGGGTGGAGACCTGGTTGCGGAAACGCTGCACCATCGCCAAGTGATCTTCCATCTCAATCTTCAGGGCCTGAAGCTCCTCACCGAGTCCACCTAGGCGATTGAGTTTTTCGATGCTGACGCGTATGACTTCCGAGCCCGTTTGTGGCGCGACGGGCTTGGCCGCCGCCGCGCTCTGGTCAGTGCTGTGAGGCGCGCCTGGAACATCGGCTCCTGTCGGCGCCACGGCCTGGATAGCTGGTGGCGTCGTCGGGAGTGTTGCGGCGGGCGCCACCGAAACCGCTGTGGCTACGCCTGCTGGGAGGGTTACCGATGCCGCTGTCAGGCCGACATCGGTCGGCTCCGGTACCGGCTTATCCCCGGCTGGCGTTTCAGTACCAGCGGCGTCCAGCTGCGCCAGCAACGCCGCCACATCGAACGGTGGTGCGGTATCGGCTATATGTGCCGCCGAGCATTCACGCATACGGTCCAGTGCCCTCAGGCATTGATCGATGACTATCGCCTCGGGCAAGGCGTTTTCCCGCTTCAGCAGGCCGAACAGATTCTCCAGACGGTGTGCGATCTCACTGACATCCAGGCTGCCTACCCCACGCGCGGCGCCCTTGATGTTATGCGCGGCGCGGAAGATCTCCACCAGGGTCTGCTGGCGTGCAACCTTATCCAGGCCCTTTTCGAAACTGAGCAGTCCTTGAGTGATCAACTGCACCTGTTCGTCAAGTTCATGCACGAACGCTTCTTGCAGCTGTTTGAGCAGTTCGGGATCTAGTTTCATCTCATCAATCGCCGGGCTGGGTCTGAGGTGTGTTACTCAAAGCTTGTAAACGCTGACACTGTGACGCAATCGTTCGGCGACCTTACTGATCTCGGTGGTCGATTCCTTGGATTGGCGGGTACTCGATACGAACTGCGAAGTCACCTTGTTGATTTCCGACATCGCCCGTGCCACCTGATCGATGCCGGTCGCCTCCTGGCGGACTGCGGCGACGATCTGCTGGCTGGCCAGCGCGGTCTCGTTGATCACCTCACTCAGTTTGCACATCACTTCACCGCTGCGCTGGACCAGCACCACGCCGGCATCGACACCCTTACTCCCCTCTTCGGTGGCCATCACGGCACGGTCGGTGGCGTGACGAATGTCCTGCAGAATCTTCTGCACCTGGGCGGTGGACTGCTGCGATTGTTCCGCCAGCTCACGCACCTCGGCCGCGACCACTGCAAAACCTTTGCCGGCCTCGCCGGCCTTGGCCGCTTCTATGGAGGCGTTCAAGGCGAGCATCTTCGATTGCTGAGCCAGATTGGTGACCACCGAGGTGATTTCGCCGATCTGCTGGGTTTGTTCGCTCAAGGCCAGTATGGTCTGGGCTATGCCCTCTACCCGCTCGCGTATGCCTTCCATGCCCTGTACCGTCTGTTCGACCGCTTCTATGCCCTGTTCGCTTTCACGGCGGGTGCGATCAGCAGCCTCGCCCAGCTTGAGCGCCTTGTCCAACGCCTGGGTCGAGGTGGCTTTGATTTCCTCCAGCGTAGTGGTGGTCTCGTTGACGGATGCCGCCTGTTCGGCCGCGCCTGAGGATTGAGCGTTAATCGCGTTCTGCATCTGTTCGAGCGCGGTGTGCATGGTGATGGTGGATTCCTTGATCTCGCCCGCGACGTTGGCCAGGCCGGTGGTCATGGCATTTAGGTTGTCGCCAAGGCGGAACAGCACGTCGTCACCGCCCCCGTCGAGGCGTCGGCGCAAATCACCCTTGGCCACGTCGCTGATGAATCCCTCGTAGTTGGCCAGACGCGTTTCGATATCGCCCTTGGACATACTGACACCCTTCAGATCGTTCATCAGCCCATGAATGTAGGTGTCCATGGCGAGCTGTGAGTCGATGCTGATGATCTTGTTGACCGCCAGGATGGCGGCGTTGCGCTTCCTCGGGTTCCACCGGTGATGGCGCATGATCAGTGGCATCAGAGATTGCGTATAGGCGCTGTAACTGCCGAGATACCAGCGCGGCGTCAAACCGATTTTGTTATGGATGACGCCGATCTTCAGGCGGCGCTCAAAGTAGGAATCACCATAGTCACCTTCGAACATCTCCACCAAATAGCGCTTCTGAGCGGATTTGAGGCGGTCGATGTTGGAGTCGGCTTTGTCGATGATCGCCATCAACTCGCTGTAGCGCTGGATATTGGAATAGAAATCATCGACGATGGCATCCTTGTTGGCATCGACCAGCGGTTTCAGCTCCTTCAGAAGGAGGATGTCCTGTTCCGTGAAATCGACGAAGCGCATGCGAGCCGCCTGTTCTGAGGCATCGATGCTCATCAGTTGGGTAAGCGACTGTCTGGTGTTGTCCATCATGGATTAGTCCTCTTGCTTTAGTTAAGCCCGCTTTATGATCGGATTCAGGCGCGCCGCACCATGATGCCGGTATCGGCGAGCATGGCTGGGATATTGAGCATGGTGACGTCACCGCCAAAGATGCCTTGCACATAATCCATATTGGTCACCCCATCGGACTTGAGCGGAGGGGTGAGTTCCGATGGTGAGAAGAGCTCATTGCCTTCTATGGCGTCAACCAGCAGTCCGGCACGGATGTCCTGACACTTGACCACTACGATCCTGGCTTCCTGCTTCTGCGTATCGGTCGATGTCCTAAAAAAGGCTCGCAGGTCGAGCACAGTGAGCAAGCCACCACGCTGGTTGATGACACCGGCGATATGCGCCGGTGTGCATGGGACTTTGGCCAGATTGCCGACGTACATGATTTCGTCGAGCACGCTGTACGGAATGCCATAACCTTCGATAGGCCCCAAGCGGACGCGGAGATATTGCTCCAGTGTGCTCTCGACCTGGGTGGATTCCTGACCGGCAGCGAGCAGTCGAGCGCGTGATTTCAATATCGCGATAATAGCGGGATCGGTCGGCATTAGCTGGGCAGCGGCATTCGATCCGTAGACCGGAGCTCGCGGGTCGAGTAGCGGGCTCACTGCCTGTTCAGTGGGTAATTTATCGCTCATGATAAGGCTCTTCTCACTCCTGACCGGTGTGACGCTCGTTGCGTTTGGTTTGCACGACGGCCTTTATGCCGGTTTGTTTGTCCTCATAAATGGACAATTCCTGGCGTAGTAGCTCCACTACGCGCCCGCAGTTTGTGCCGGGCATATGTACAAGCTCAGCGTCCGGACGACACCGCTCGGCCAGCCGCAGAGCATTGTGCAGACTCTTGGCGCCCTCGATGGTGCGTGCCTGATGGATCTGCAGCATGCCCAAGGCGTAGTGCGCTTCCAGAAACATGCGGTCGAGGAACAGAGCTTTACGCAAGGCCGACTCGGCCTCTTTGGGCTGGCCGGATTCTTGTTCTATCAAGGCCAGCAGGAAATAGGCGGCGGCGTCGGTCGAGTCCATGTGAATACATGTTTCGCACCGCTCACGAGCCTGTGTCAGATTGCCCAGATTGGCATGGGCCCTTGCCTGCATACGGAAGAGATCCCGCTCGGGGCCTGCTGTTAGGATCAGCTGCTCGGTTTTTGAGATGACTTCCTGCCACTTTCGTTCCTCTATCAGCCTCTCGATGTGCCGATAATCATCCACGGCCGAAATAGGCGGAGACGCAGGCTGTTTCCGCCGTTTGGATGGTGTCGAGACACGGGATGCAATGATGTGGCTTGCTGCAGTGGACGACATGGGTTGCGCCGCGTTGCTCATCGGCGTGACGGCCGGTGCGCCCATGTGGGTCAGATAGCCGATATCCTCGTCGGCTTGCCAGGTCAGTCCGCATTGGGCATCGGGTAACGGATCGGAGGCGCCGGTGAGGAGTATGCCTCCCGGGGCCAAACACTTTGAGAATCTTGAATAGACGCTTTGCAGCGCTTCTTGGCCAAAATAGATCAGCACGTTGCGACACAACAGCAGATCAATGCTATTGGTGCCATTGATTATGGACGGGTATTCATCAGCCAACAGATTAAGGTAGCCGAAGTCCACCAGGTCACGTATCGGTTTGGCGAGAGTGTAAGTGCGTCCCGACTTAGTAAAGTAGCGGTCTACCATGGCTGGCTGCATGCTGCGAATTGACCACTCACTGTATTCACCGCGCATGGCGTTTTCCAACACCTGGGTATCGATGTCGGTGGCTTGCAGCTGCAGCGTCCAGTCGCCATGATTCGGGAGCAGTTCAGTCAGCATAATCGCCAAACTGTAGATCTCCTGACCCATTGCGCAGCCGGCGCTCCAGATGCGCAAGCGCAACTCACCGCTCTCGCCTCGTCGGCGGATCAGGCGCGGGAGCAGGCGTTCTCTCAGGAAGCGCATCTGCTCCACATCCCTGAAGAAGTAACTTTCTCCGACCGTGACGCCCGTAACCAGAAAGCCGAACTCGGCGGATTCGGTGGTGACCGACTTACAGACAGTCAAATAGGCGTCGGCACCGGCCAATCCGAAATGGGCGCAGGCGTCATTGACCACTTCGGCGAGCCCCTGTTCCTGGTGCGCCTGGAGGACGATGCCGGTGCGCTCAGCGATCAACTCGATGAAAGCCTGCGCACAGGCGGAATCGAGCGTGGCTGGCGGGGACTGTGCGGGTGGGTTGGCATCCAGGCGCTTGAACGTCATCGCATTCACGCCCTACACAGATAAGTACGGATGATGCACGGAGCTGTGCAAGTCAGCGGAGACGCCACTGGTGATGACGCTGTCGATATCCAGCAACAACGCCATGCCACGGTCGGTATTTATCGAGGCATTCAGCAGCGGGTTGCCCTCACCCATCATCGAACCGAGTTGCAGGTCGCTGGAATGTACCCATTCCATGCCATTCACGTCGTTGACAATCACGCCAAGCATATCGGCGCCTGCGGTGCACACGATGATTGGTGTGTCGGCGGTATACGGTTCAGGTCGTTCCATGCCAAGTCGCAAACCCAGGTCGATCACAGGAATATTTCGCCCGCTTAGATTGAGGAGTCCCGCAAAGTATATCGGCGCCCCCGGTACTGCTTGCAGAGCCACCAGCGAAACGACACGATCGACATATGTCAGATCGATGCAGCAGTCTATGGATTGAACGCGCACCCACAGTAGGGATCGCATCAGAGAGTGGCTATCATCCCGGTGTGTTGACTCGGTCATGTGTTTCTACTCGCGTTCAGCCGTGAGCCTATTTCTTGAGTTCTCATCCGCCAGCAACAGACGTGATGCCAACCTGAGGATGGGGCGTGTTTCCCGACACACCGCTTCTAATATGCAAGCTCGGTGCCATACTAGATAGATCGGATAATTCACCTAAGCCACTGTATAATAAAGCGATCACTGTATTGCTGAAGCTGCATAGTTGATTACAATTCGTCCAGCTTCATCCGCTAGCCGTCACTTCGTTGACGGACGGCCAGCCTCCAGTACAGCGGCATACGAGGGCTTTAGATCAAGGCCCCGAGCGGCGACTTCCTCACCGAACATGAAGGCGAACGGGTTTACGGCGGTATTCCGGCTTGGTTTGGGCATGGCCCACTTAATTAGATGGAATGGACACCGCCTCCCTTAACCGGCATCAAAGTGCCATAGTTGAGGTGTTATCGATCAACTAAACAGGAGGCGGTGTCCATTCCATCTAATTAACCCCGAGGTTCAAGCTGGGACAGGTTCACTTGACGATGGTTTGATCGTTGCAGAGGCAGCCGTTTAGCTGCCGCTGCCGCTTGCGCGGTGATCAGCTCAATGATCAAGATCGCATTGGCGGGCTAGATCACCCGAGGAAAGTCCGGTAGGTAGTTGAAAAATACCCTCAGGCACCGCCTAGCGAAACAATACTTGCGGCAAAAAGACCGTGATTGAGCGCACGCTCAACGTGCTCCCTCCATTCACTCTCCTACGAGCAAGCTCTTGTATTCGTGGGCATCAAACACCAATTCCAGGCGGGTGATCTTGCCCGCCGTGACCTGGCTCCACTGCGCGACTGCGGTGGAGCGTTTTTCCGAGATCTGGGAGGTGACCTGCAGGAAATGGCACAGCTCATCGCCATCGACGAACACCTTGCGCGTCACCACGCGCTGCACAATCGGCGAGGCCAGCTCCATGTAGGCGATAAACTCATCCGCTGAGGCGAAGCGATTGATCGGCGAGAGGTACTCGAAACCTATATCCGAGAGCAAGGCGCGCGCGCGCCCAAGATCGTGTTTGGCGATGGCTTCCAGGTAAGCGTCGACAATTTCCAGCGGCGTGCGCGGTTCCATAGCCTCGATACCCTGCATTATTGAGACATGAGCAGCCTAGCGTGCTTCGCAACCAGTCTGCAATCCGCATTGCGGCCATGCAACGCTTAAGGCGCAATGACGGGTAGGCTGGGACAGCCGCGCCAGCGGTTTACCCAGCTGAGCAACGCGTAGGCGGCCACCTTTTCCCCTTCTATCTGAGTCACGTCGCCCCAGCCCGGCATGAGTGTCGATCTGCCCCCCTCATCCCAGCGGCGACGCCCCCTCAATGCAATCTCCCCACTTGCCGGAGAGGAAGATGGGCCTCTTAACGAGGCACTCTGGCGCGTATCAGTACGCTACGGCATGGTCACCTGCCCTGCCTTGATCACTTCCCCCTCGCCGTTCACAACGACACTGTCTAGAATTGCCACGTTACCCAATTGTTTCACTGCTGTTCAAAGGTCGATTCGTTACCGTCTAATTGCAGTACAGGAGCTGAAGCATGGAAACCGCCAACTTTTACTGGACTGTGATCGTCGGCATCACCGCCGCATTGTGGATCGGAGTGCAATTCATCCGCCGCGGTACATGGAGAGATAATTGGACTCCCCTCACCCTAAACAGGTGAGCAGATTAAACTACCAGTTCATAAAGCAAGTCACTGATGGGAGCCCAAGAAATGAAAAATACAATCGTAGGTGTAGACTTAGCAAAAAAAGGTCATCGTGCGACCTGAAAGTCGCTTGAGTTTCTGTCTCACAGGAGGAGTTAGGACCTGATGAAACCGGTTGTTCCATCAACCGTTCCCTACCCAGACATGCGGGGCTGGTAACGGCTTGGTATGAAGCTCTGGGGACAATGTAGCCGCCGAGAACTCGGTACGCCAAGCCGCGAGGCAAGGCGGAATCTGCCAGCACTGAGGCGGAGAGGAGCTAGGGATGCGCGGGTACGACCAACGTATGTGAACTTCTGTTAAACGTCGTGATTTTTGACAAGCTAAAAGTGCTGACAGGCTTGAACCAAAAGGGTGTGCGGTAAGGCATGGCCGCTGAATACTCGGCCATCATGGACGGTTAACCGCCGGCGAAGAGGAAGGGTCCGACCCGCTCGGAGACTCATGCGAAACAGGGTAAGCCCATAGTGCTGCCGGAAGTGGCAGGTGAACCGAAAGGAACGCTGTTGGCGCTGCGGGTAGAGGATAGCGGACAAAGCGAATGCCTTCCTGTAATGGGGAGGATACGGGATGAAACATCACCCGACGCGAAAGCGGGCAGACTTCCGCGTGGTCATTCATGGCGAGAGAACTTGATCAATCGTTGCACGCAGGAAAGCAGATGACGGCTATTGATACCAACGCGCAAGCGGCGGCCATCGAAGCTGGTGCGCCTGCGCACCCTGAACAGTGGTGGCTCCAGGCGAACTGGAAACACATTACGACAGAGGTGAGACGTCTCCAAGTGCGTATCGCTAAGGCAACACTGGAAGGCCGATGGGGCAAGGTGAAAGCCTTACAACGTTTGCTAACCCGCTCGCACAGCGGCAAGATGCTTGCCGTAAAGCGAGTGACGGAAAATCGCGGCAAAAGAACACCGGGGGTGGACGGCTGGATTTGGTCATCCCCGGCGGCCAAATGGAAGGGGATGCAGTCACTGCAGCATCGTGGCTACCAAGCGATGCCGCTGCGACGTGTTTACATCCCTAAGAGTAACGGCAAGAAGCGTCCACTGGGGATTCCTTGTATGAGGTGCAGGGCGATGCCATCGAACAATGTTTTATCACTCTGGCCAAGCGGGCTTCGCCAGAGTGGATTCTAGAGGGCGATATTCGTGGCTGTTTTGACAATTTCAGTCACGCGTGGCTGCTAGAGAACATGCCGATGGACAAGTCGATCTTGCGGCGGTGGCTTCAAGCCGGATATATTGATGAAGGAGCCCTGTTCGCTACCCGGGCGGGCTCCCCGCAAGGGGGAGTCATTTCGCCCGTCATCGCGAACATGACGTTGGATGGTCTCGAAGCGGCCGTCTATGCAAGCGTGGGCCCGACGGAACACGCGCGCAGAAAGTCCAAACTCAACGTCATCCGTTATGCGGATGACTTTGTGGTGACTGGGATATCGAAAGAAATCCTGGCGCACAAAGTCCTCCCTGCAGTCAGGCAATTTATGGCTATCAGGGGTCTGGAACTCTCGGAAGAGAAAACCCGGATTACCCACATTGCGGAGGGAGTCGATTTCCTCGGTCAAACGGTACGCAAGTATTCGGGCAAGCTATTGATCACACCCGCCGCCAAGAGCGTGAAAGCGCTTCTCGGCAAGGTGAGGGAAATCGTCAAAGGGAACTTAAGCGCCACGCAAGCGGCCCTGATTCAACAGCTCAACCTCGTGATCCGCGGTTGGGCGATGTATCACCGGCACGTGGTGGCTAAGGCTAATTTCTCATCAATAGACTCGCAAATTTGGCGACTGCTCTGGAAGTGGGCAGTGCGTCGGCACCCCATGAAAGGGGCAAAGTGGGTAAGGAAGAAATACTTCTGCGTAGAGGGAAATCGGACCTGGGTATTTGCCGCGGAGAACCCTGTCGGTAGCAGCACTTCACGACTCCGGCTCTTTTGTGCGGCGACGATCTCGATAGTGAGACACGTCAAGATACGCGGTCCGGCAAATCCTTTCGACCCTGCGTGGACATCTTACTTCACCCAACGCAGAACCGCGAAAGATACGAATTGTCTGCCCGGTGCCACAGCGTGGTGCTGAAGCATGGCTTGAGCCGGATGAGGGGCGACTCTCAAGTCCGGTTCTTAGGGGGCGGCGGTGCCGCAATGCGCCGCTGCTACCCGACCAACTATGCGTGGTTCATGCAAACCAGATCGTTCGCAATGATGAGATGTCACCCGCACAATTCACATCCTGGTTAGCGATGGAAAGCCCCGGGATTATTGTGTTTGAATCTTGTGCAACTTCCAACTACTGGAAGCAAGTGGCTAAGGAGAAGGGACATGATGCCCGCATCATATCGGCTAAGCTTGTTTCTCAGATAAGGCAAAATCAAAAGACCGATAAAAATGATGCCCTCGCCATCGTACAGGCTAGCCAACTTGTCGATATCAAGTTCGTCAATGGTAAGCGTTTCGAACAGCAAGAGCTGCAATCTATCATGAGAATGAGGGAGCTGGCGGTCAAACATAAAATTGCACTGCGCAATCAAATCGAAGCACTGTTACTTGAATTCAATATACGTATTTCATCAAGAAATGGCGGATTAGGTGGCACGATTCAAGCTGTGCTTGAAGATGCAGAGAATGGCTTTTGCATGCCATTTCGCCAAGCACTGAACGCCACATGGAAGCTCTACTCACAGACCGTTGAAGATATAGCGAAAAAAGATAAGTTATTGGCCCAGGCTATCCAGTTGCATCCGAAATGTGAAAAGCTACTTGCCTTAGAGGGCGTATCTACCATCAATGCGGTTAATCTCTACATTGCGATTGGCTGTGAGGACGCTGGCACCTTTAAAACAGGGCGGGATGCATCCGCATGCATCGGCCTGACACCGCTACAGCATTCCAGTGGTGGAAAAACAAAATTGGGATCTATCGGGAAGTCGACGAAACATATTGCTCTGAGAAGTTATCTTGTGAATGGAGCTATGTCCGTTATTCACTCTGTGAACAGGCGGGAACCACGGACAAAAAAGGAAAAATGGTTAAAACAATTACTTGAGCGAAAAAGTAAAAAGTGTGCAGCAGTGGCACTAGCCAACAAGACCGTCAGAACGGCATTTGCGTTATTGACGCAAGGAACCGAGTATAAAGCTGAGCCCTTACTGGCATAGGCTTAACAATCACCAATAAAATGCTTTTAAACGTAGATGACAAATCAACGGTAAGAGTCAGTGCATAGCTTCGAGTGAAAAACTCGTTGGAGAGATTTGACCATACTGTTCGCGTAAATATCATTGAGCCTGGGTTCGCTACTCAAATTAGAGCTCGTACATAAGCACGCATTAAGTCTATATTTTGATCATTTTGTTGTTGACAGAGGGGAGTCCACATAAGCTATGCGAATAGCGAGCGAGGTAGCGCAAGCCCTCGGTAGGGGCCGGGCGACTTGCAGCAGCTTTCGTAGCGTAGCGAAGAAAGTGCAGCAATTGCGTACTCGCCCCGTCAGTCACTTGAGAGCCGATGCGTGAGCGAGGTGACGAGGACGGCCGAGGCATTAATGGCTGTCGGTGAACGCAGTGGAATTGAGTCATGGACGACTCAATTCTTTAACGAGTACAGCGACACGCTTGCGCGACCGCGCAGCGCAATCCATTGCGCGCAGCAATGCGGCAGTGAACCGCTTGATTGAGATAGACCGGATTATTATCAACAGCCCCGAATCCCAACGCTATTTATCTAAGGCCGCCAATCACAGTGAGGACTATTTCCGCGACGAAGAGCGCCTCAACGAGGATCTCTTTTACAAAACCAAGACCCTGGTCTATATGCGCCTCAACATCTTCGATGAAATACTCTCCCTTTCGATGCGCAAGTAGGGCATCACTTCGCTGCTGGTGCCCAGTCTCTTAATCGAAAGCGAGGACTGGGAGTCGTATATTCTGCTCAAGCTCAGGCACCCGCTCTATCGCTGCATCTTGAATCATGAGCAAGATATTTTTGGCGAGTCTATGCGCCAGTATTGGCGCAAACACAAAGCAGAGTTGGAAACGACAACCAGTGATCCGTTCGTGTGGTGAGGGAAAAGTAGGGTGCGACGTTACGCTGAATATCGGCATGCCATTGCTGAGTGGTAACCTATGGCACGGCCCTCGCCTCGGCGGCTTGGGCCCACTCGCTGCGCTCTCCCCGCCTGCGGAATTGGATGATTGGGTTCGGAGCGCCACGCGGAGCCCAATCTACCTCCCGCATCTGGTCATAACGCCACATACTCGCCGAAGACCGTCTAGAATGAATACATAACTCCGCTCCTTTCCTGCACAGCTGAGGAGGCGATTGTTTATGCCGCTCGACACCACCACACCCGCAGCATCACCCCACTCTGCGCGCCGATACTCACGCCTCGTGCTGCTCGGACTAGGCGTGGCCGTACTTAGCGCACTAGGGGCGATGACGTCGGGGCTGGGGCATCGCTGGGGGTGGTGGGATTTCGGCGACGGCTTCATGCTGCTCAAGTGGGCGTTTTATGGCGGCATCGCGGCCTGCTTGGTCTCTGCGCTGGGTGCGCTGTTGACGCGGACCGGGGCACGGCGGCGCGGCTTGGGCGCGGCATTGAGCGGCGTGCTGATCAGCGGCTTGGTGGTGTGGGTACCGGGGCAAAGCTTGCAACAAATACGCGCGCTACCGCCCATCCACGACATTACCACCGACACGAACAATCCACCTGCGTTCTCCGCCGTGCTGTCCTTGCGCGGCAGTCAGTCGAATTCCACGGACTACGCTGGCGCGGCCGTCGCTGAGCTGCAGCGACAAGGCTACCCCGACATACAACCCATCGAGGCGGACGTTTCCGCCGGACGTGCCTACACTATTGCGCTGGAGGTTGTGCAACGTTTGGGTTGGGAGTTGGTGGCGAGCGAAGCGGCGACGGGCCGCATCGAGGCGACCGACACCACCTTGTGGTTTGGCTTCAAGGATGACGTGGTCATCCGCATCACGCCGCGTGAGGCCGGCGCACGCGTCGATTTACGCTCCGTCTCGCGGGTCGGTGGTAGCGATGCGGGGGCCAACGCGGCGCGCATCCGCGACTTTGTCGTGTTATTCAAGGAACACTCTAACTAGCGCGCCGCCTCAACGGACTGCTGATATAGGCTCTATCCTTTGTTCTCCCTCCCCAGGAAAGCATAGCGAGAGAAGCGGCGCCGTAGGGATGAGCTGACCATAAGCAAAACCATACCTCATAACAGATTCCCTTACCGTCGTGACTCCCTAGTCGAGAGCACGCTTTTCGGCTGACTGCTATCGCAACCCGGCGGCCTCGAGATAAGCGCAATCCATCACCTTCCTCTGGCCCGATGCCCAGGGCCCACACTCCAGCGCATGCTGCGCCGCGAGCGCTTCTTGCTCCGTGGTCGGCAACAAAGGTATTTGCAAAACCAGCCCCGGCTCCAAGTCATGCGCGTCGTCCAGTTCGGCTTGATTGGCGGCGAGTATCAACGGCCAATGCCAGGGATTGCCGTACACCTCCGTCTTGGCGGCGATGCGCCACAAGGTATCGCCATGTTGCACGACGTAGCGGAGCATGCGTGGCAGCTCCGGGATGGCTCGCAACTCCGTCACCAGTTTCTCGGCCAAGTCGTGCGCGCGTTTGCCTTCATTGTTGTGATGCGCTTGTTCCACCGCACCCAATGCGGCGAGATGATCGGAACTCATGCGTGCGCGATGAGTTCTAGCTTCATCGAGCAGCGCCGCCGTTTGTTCCGACCAGGTGCGGTTATCGCGCTCGGCGGCCGCTTGCCGTTCACGACCTTGCCGTAGGCTCTCTTCCGCACTGGTGCGCGCCTCTTGCGCCAAACGCACGGCTTCGGCTTCATCGCCGGCGGCCTCGGCCCGTTCAGCGAGTGAGAGGAGCCTACCCGCCTCACCCGCGTCGAACCCGGCGCGCTCGACTTCGACCGCGGCATTCTTGGCGTCGATCACTGCGGCGGCAATGCCGCGCGCTTTGACGGCTTCCTGTTTAGAGGCCAACGCTTCCTGGCGCGCCTGTTTGTAGCGGCGCGAGCCTAAGCCTTGCTCGGCTGATATAAGCAAACGCTCGGCGCTGTCTAGCGAGGCCGGGGCATGATTGGCGGCGCCTACATCACGCGCCGCCTGCAAGGCTTGACGGGCATCGCTCATTTCCTGGGTGGGCACGCCCGCACACCCGCTGAGCAGCGCCAGCGTGATCAGCCACAACAGCACCTGACAAGAGCGTGGTTTCATAACCAAGACTCCCGCGTAGGCGGGCTTGATATTCTTACTAGGCTGCACACAAGCGCCTCTTTTGGATAAAAAAATTGGCTGAATGCAAGCTATCAAGTACCCTAGGGACTGTCAAGAAAAGCGCACCCCGGAGGGCGCGCCGGCGAGGGGAATCATGGCTGAGATATTGGTGCTCTATTACAGCCGCCACGGCAACGTCGCGGCGCTGGCGCAAATGGTTGCGCGCGGCGTGGAGGAAGTCACAGGCATGCAGGCGCGCTTGCGCACCGTGCCGGCGGTCTCGACGGTGTGCGAAGCGGCGCAAGACGACATCCCCACCAGCGGCCCGCCCTACGCCACCCACGATGATTTGCTCGAGTGTGCGGGTTTGCTGCTAGGCAGTCCGACGCGCTTCGGCAACATGGCCGCGCCGCTCAAGTACTTCCTCGACGGCACCGGCGGGCTGTGGTTGTCCGGCGGCTTGAGCGGTAAACCGGCGGGGGTATTCACTTCCACGGCCTCATTGCACGGCGGCCAGGAAACCACGCTGATCTCCATGATGCTGCCCTTGCTACATCACGGCATGGTGATGGTGGGCTTGCCCTACAGCGAACCCGACTTGACCACCACCACGACCGGGGGCACGCCTTATGGCGCCAGTCACTGGGCCGGCGCCGACAGCAAGCATCCGCTCAGTGAGGAAGAGAAACGCTTATGCCTCGCCTTGGGCAAGCGTGTCGCTGAGACGGCCCGCGCCTTGGCGCGGGGACGGGCCGCGGATTAATCAAGCTTCAACGCTTGCTTCACGAACGGGATGGTGAGCCGGCGTTGTGCCGACAATGAAGCGAGATCGAGTTCATCGAGCAGCGCGAACAAGCGATGCATGTCGCGCGGACAGCGGCGCAAGAGAAAATTCGCCACCTCCAAGGACAACTCCAAACCACGACCGCGCGCGCGCAATTGCAGCGCCGCGGCCTTGTCGTTATCGCTCAAACCATGCAGTTGCAGCACCGGACCCCAGGCCAGACGGGTGCGCAAATCGGCCAAGACGATCGGCAAGGCGGCCGGGCTGACCGTGGCGGTCACCACCAGCGCACGCCGGTTGTCACGCAAGCGATTGTAAAGATGAAACAGCGCCGTCTCCCAAGCGCCCTGCCCCGCAACAGCCTGCACATCGTCTATGCACACCACGTCCATGGCATCCAAATCTTCCAGCAGCTCGGGCGTGATCCCCTCCCTCTCCGCCAGCGGCAAATAGAAGGGCGTGAGACCGCGCGCGGTCGCGGCATGACAGAGCGCGTGCAGCAAATGGGTCTTACCGCAACCCGCCGCGCCCCACAGATACACGCAGGGCTCGCGACCGCTTAATACATCGCTATCGAGCAAGCTCACGACAGCCGGATTGGCGGCGGAGAAAAAATTGGCGAAGGTGGCGCTCTCGCGCAGGCGCACGCTCAAAGGCAGCTGTGCATAGCGCGTGCTCACGCTCACTCCGGATCAGCGTACATGCGGCTGTCAAGATAGCGCTCGTGGGCATAGCGCAACATCACCATGATGACCGCCGCCGTCGGCAGCGCCACCAATACGCCAACGAAACCGAACAACTGGCCGCCGGCCATGATGGCGAAGATCACACCCAGCGGATGCAAACCGATGCGGTCACCCAGCAACAACGGCGTCAGCACGAAACTCTCTAAGGCCTGTCCGATCCCGAACACGAGCAACACCAACAGCACGTGCATCACGTCATGGAACTGCATCACCGCCGCGACGCCCGCCAGCAGCACGCCGAGGATAAAACCCAGATAAGGCACGAAACTGACCAAGCCGGCGATCAATCCGATCAGCAAGGCCAGCTCCAAACCCACCAACCACAGCCCGACCGAATACACCGTACCCAGCGCCAACATCACCGTGAGCTGGCCGCGCAGAAACGCCCCCAGCACGCCGTCGCAATCGCGCGCCAAGCGCGCCACGGTGGCATCCATGCGGCGCGGAAACAACTCGCCGATGCGCCGCACCAAGACGTCCCAATCACGCAGCAAATAAAACGTCACCAAGGGAATCAGCACCAGATTGGCCAACCAGGCCAGCATCGCCAACCCGGAACGCGACAAAGTACCGAGTACATTCGCAGCCACGCCACCCACTTGTTGCCAGTGCTCGGTGAGCATGGCTTTGAGGCCGGCGAAATCCACCAGCTCGGGGCTCAGCCCCAGGGACTGCTGCAACCACGGCCACGCACTGCGCTGTATCCAGTCGAGATAAGCAGGCAGTTTAGTAACGAGGGCGACGATCTGCTGTTGCAACAGCGGCAATAACAGCAGCAGCACGGCGGCCACTGTCACCAGTAGACCGCTGAACACCACCACCACCGACCAGGTGCGCGACAGGCGCATCGTTTCCAATCGATCCACCAGCGGATCGCCGATATAGGCCAGCGCCGCGCCGACCAAAAACGGGGTGAGCACCGGCGCCAACAAATAAAACAGGACCGCGGCGCCGACAGTGATTGAAAACACCAACCACTTCTGTGCGTCGCTCATCGCTTACTTCCCATTGCCGCGACCCTGCAAGTTGTCGCTGTGGACGCGGGCACGGTAGGCGCGCACCCCCCAGGTCAATACATAATCGACGCCGCTCCACACCGTGGTGGTCAACACCAACCACACCAACGCTTCCAACAACCCTACCGGCAAGGCCTGCACCCCCAGAGAGTACATCACCGCAAAGGCAAGCACGATTTGCGCGACGGTATTGAGTTTACTGATCAGCGTAGGCGCCATGTCGAATCGACCGATCAACCAGTGGTAAGCCAAGGCGCCGCCCACCAGCACCACGTCACGGCCGATCACCGCCAACACCAACCACATAGGCAGATGCTCCAACCAACTCAACACCACATAAGCGGTTACCAACAACAATTTATCGGCGAGCGGATCGAGGATCGAACCGACACGCGTGTGCCAACCGTAACGCTTGGCGAGATAACCGTCCAAGCCATCGGAAACGCCAGCCAAGGCGAACACCAACAAGGCCTCGACATAGGCTTGGTGCAGCAGCAACCATGCCGCAGGCACGACCAAGGCAATGCGCACGATAGTGATGGCATTGGGAATATCGCGCGGTCTCACCGCAGCAACCGATATTGCCAAACCGGGTCATCGAGTTCGGGAAGCGCCGTCAGCACGCGACCCAAGGCGAGCGTCTGACGCAAAGCCTGAGGATGACCGCGCACGCGGATGCGGTACACCACGGCATCACCTATCAGCTGTTCCACTTGCACGTCACTCACCGCATCCAGGGCTTGCAAATAACGTGTGACGCGGGCATAGCCGTCCAAAGTCTCCACGCCGGCCACAGCAAGGCTGATCACATCCTCGACACCGGGCGCGGAAGCGATCGCAAAACGTTGCGCGAGCTCATCGGCCGCGCCACTCACGCCGGCGGCGATGGCTTGCGCCGGACTGGCGCCGGCGCTGTCCCAAGACAACCCCGTGCCCCCTTGATAGAGCGTCCAGTGCGCCTGCCAGCGCGTCGCCACGGCATTAACCCGCCCCAACAACACAGCCTCGCTTTCGTAGCGCTCGGAGGCCTTGCGCACCGGCTCGGCGAAATTGCCCCACACATCCACCACGCGCAGCGCGGCCTGGTCCTGCAAATCCCACAACGGCACGATGATGGGCAGGCCTCGCCGCTGGCCTTCATTCATTACCACGGCTTGGAGATCGCGGCGCTGGTCACCCCCCACCATGAGGCGTCGCCCCCGCTCTTCCACCGCCAGCCACACCACCGTGGCGGGCCGGTTACGCCCCCATACGGGCAAGCCCGCCTCATAGAGACGACGATCGATCACTCGTTTGTCGAAACGCACCCACAGCAGCTGCCCCGCGGTCTCCGCCCCCGCGCGACGCGACCTACCTGGAAGGGAGCGATATTGAAATTGCTGCATGATCTGCTCGGCCTGGCTGACTAAGGGCGCCAACGCCGCGCCTGTCGGCGCGGCGCCATCTCCGGTGACCTTCACCAGCACTTCGGACAAGGCCGCGCGCGCGCCCTCCCGACGATCCGCCGCGCCTTGACCGACGACCCGGACCTCGGCTTCGTACAAGCCCTGCACTTCCAAGGCCATAGCCGCCGGAATCGATCCTCCCATTAGCCACAGCACCACCGCAAGCAACACGAATTTGTTCATGGAAATAGTCGAGAAAACGCCACAAACCTATGAAGGGCTTTCATGATACACGTTTATCGCCGTGCATAGGCACGCCGGCGAGGACAAGCCCGGCCGCAACGGCTACAATACCGCTCCGAATTTATTACTTTGACTACGACCGCCAACCATGACGACGAAACAACCCCCCTCGCAAGGACTCAGCTACCGCGACGCCGGTGTCGACATCGATGCCGGCGATGCTTTGGTGGACCGCATCAAACCCATCGCTGCACGCACCCTGCGCCCCGAGGTACTGGCCGGCCTGGGCGGCTTCGGCGCGCTGTTCGAAATCCCCATCGATCGCTACCGCAAACCGGTATTGGTCTCGGGCACGGACGGCGTGGGCACCAAACTGAAACTGGCGCTGCAACTCAATAAACACGACACCATCGGCATCGACCTGGTGGCGATGTGCGTCAACGACATTGTGGTGCAGGGCGCCGAACCGCTGTTCTTCCTTGATTACTACGCCACCGGCAAACTGGACGTGGACACCGCGGCGAGCGTCGTGGCCGGCATCGGTCGCGGCTGCGAGCTGGCAGGCGCGGCGCTGATCGGCGGCGAGACCGCCGAAATGCCCGGCATGTACCACGGCGGTGATTACGACCTGGCCGGCTTCGCGGTCGGCGTGGTGGAGAAAGATCGCATCATCGACGGCAGCCGGGTGCGCAGCGGCGATGTATTACTCGGACTGGCCTCCTCCGGCCCCCATTCCAACGGCTATTCGCTGATCCGCAAAGTCATCGAAGTGAGCGGTATCGATCTCGATCAAGATTGCAGCGGTCGCCCGCTGGGCGCGGCGTTGCTGGAACCGACCCGCGTCTACGTCAAAGCCTTGTTGGCATTGTTCAATGACGTACCGGTAAAGGCGCTGGCGCACATCACCGGCGGCGGCATCGTCGAAAATCTGCCCCGCGTATTGCCCGAAGACGCGCGCGCCGTTATCGACGCCCGGACGTGGACGCGACCGGCGGTGTTCGACTGGCTGCAACAGGCCGGCAACATCACCGCGCACGAAATGCATCGCACCTTCAATTGCGGTATCGGCATGGCTGTGTGCGTCGCGCCCGAACATGCCGAACAGGCCATGGCGGTATTGCGCACGCACGGCGAAACCGTGTGGCAGATCGGCCGCGTCGAGGCGCGCGGCGACGCCGCTCATCAAGTGGACCTGCGCGGCGCATGACCGCGAAGCGCAAGGTCGGCGCGAGCCAGCGGCACGCGCCGCTGCCCATCGTCGTACTCATCTCCGGCAGTGGCACCAATCTCCAGGCCATCATCGACGCGGTGGAACTGGCAGACTTGCCGGTACACATACGCGCCGTGATCAGTAATCAGCCCCAAGCTCAGGGCTTGGAACGTGCCCGCGCGGCCGGCATCAGCGCCGAGGTGGTGGACCATACTTTGTACGCCGATCGCGCCGCTTTCGATGTCGCACTGCAAGCGGCCATCGACCGCCATCAACCCGCCCTGGTGGTGCTGGCCGGCTTCATGCGCATCCTCACCCCTGAGTTCGTGGCGCACTATCACGGCCGCATGCTCAACATCCATCCCTCGCTGCTACCCGCCTTTCGCGGCTTGGACACCCATCGCCGCGCGCTGGAGGCCGGCGCACGCGAACATGGCCTGAGTATCCATTTCGTGACCAGCGAACTGGACGGAGGGCCGGTGGTGCTGCAAAGCAAGGTGCCGATACGCGCCGGTGACGATGCCACCGCACTTGCCTCGCGGGTTCAGATCGCCGAGCATAAGGCCTACCCGCAAGTGATCCGCTGGTTCGCCGAGGGGCGGTTGGCGCTGCGCGACAACCAAGTTCTTTTCGATGGACTAGCGCTCACGCAACCTTTGCAACTGAGTGAAACATTCTGCTGAACACCATGTGGTACAAGCTACGCCTTACATCACTGACACTGCTGAGCGCGCTGGTCATGATCACCGTCACGACCACGCCTCACGCCGACCCTAGCCCCGTCCCCACTTTCGAAGCCCGATACGAACTCAAACGCAACGGCATCAAACTCGGCGTTTCGAAACGCGCCTTGAAGACCGGCCAGGACGGACAATATATTTACGAGTCGATCACCTATCCCACCGGCTTCCTCAGTTGGTTCGTCAAGGATCGCGTCGAGGAGCGCAGCCGTTGGCTCTACACCCAACAATTACTGCGTCCCATCGAATACAGCTACGAGCGTCTCGGCGGCCGTAAGGAGCGGCGTGTCAAACTGCGCTTCGATTGGGAGCAGCACACCGTCGTCAACAACATCGACGGCGACCCCTGGCGCATGGACATCCCTCCCGATGCGCAAGACAAACTGCTCTATCAACTCACCATCATGCGCGATTTACAGGCCGGTCGAGAGGAGTTGCTTTACCACATCGCCGATGGCGGCAAACTGAAAAACTACAGGTTTGAAATCACCGGCAAGGAACGCATCAAAACCGAGGTGGGCAGCTTCGACACAGTGAAATTGGAGCGCAGCGACGATAAGCGCGACGGCGCCGTGTGGTGCGCGCGCGAGTTGAATTACCTGCCAGTGCTGGTGGAGCAAACTGAAAAGGACGGCAGCGTGATCACCATGCACCTGACGTCCGTTCAGGGACTGCCGCGCCGCTGAAGCGAAGGCGGTCAGGGTGCGCACCCTCTCGGGCGGGGAGAGCGTAGCGAGAGGGGCGGAGCTGTGGCCCAAAGGGCCGGCGGAGCGCACGAGAAAGAAGTGATGATCCCTCAGAGAGGGAGATTCTTTCAAGGCCCTCACCCCCGCCCTCTCCCGCCCGCGGGAGAGGGGGCCGAAATGAATCGCCGGCAAGGCATGAGGCTAGGCGACGGTCGTACTAATGAGATGTTGCATCAAGGAAGCTGATTAATCGTGCCATGCATGAATATCAGGCTCCTTCCCCTTCAAGGCGGAAGGGTGGGATGGAGGTCAACAGCTGGCCAATGCTCGACATTCAACCCCCACCCTCACGGGGGGAGGGAATGTGAAGAAATCCACACGGCAATTATTCATAGCTCCCTTTAGATAGAGAAACGGCAAATCACGCCCGTCACGCCTTAGGTAGCGTCACGCCTCTTTGCCCCATGTATTTTCCGCCGCGATCACTATAAGACGTCTCGCACACCTCGTCTGATTCCAGGAACAACACCTGCGCCACGCCTTCGTTGGCGTAGATCTTCGCCGGCAACGGCGTGGTGTTGGAGAACTCCAGCGTCACATGCCCTTCCCACTCCGGCTCCAGCGGCGTGACGTTGACGATGATGCCGCAGCGCGCATACGTCGACTTACCCAAACAGATCGTGAGCACGTTGCGCGGGATGCGGAAATACTCCACCGTGCGCGCCAACGCGAAGGAGTTGGGCGGAATGATGCACACGTCGGATTTCACATCCACGAAGCTGTTGATGTCGAAATTCTTCGGGTCGACGATGGTGGAGTTGATATTGGTGAAGATCTTGAATTCGTCGGCGCAGCGAATGTCGTAGCCATAGCTCGAGGTGCCATAAGAGATGATGCGCGCGCCGTCGTTCTCGCGCACTTGACGCGGCTCGAAGGGTTCGATCATGCCGTGTTCGGCCGCCATGCGGCGTATCCATTTATCAGACTTGATGCTCACGGGTACGGTCCTGCCTCAGTGTTTGGTACCAGGTGTTTGGACCCTGGTGATTGGTATCAGGTGTTTTGAATGACGATATTGGGAAACTTGCGCGTGTAGTCCTTGGACTTGAGCGCCAAGGCCGCCGCCACCTTGCGGGCGATGTCACGGTAGATCTGCGCGATGCGCCCTTGCGGATCGGCCGCCACGGTGGGTGCGCCGCCGTCGGCCTGCTCACGGATTTGAATATCCAGCGGCAAGGCGCCCAATAAGGCCACGTTGTACTGCTCCGCCATGCGTGCACCGCCGCCGGCGCCGAAGATATGTTCCTCATGGCCGCACTGCGAACAGATATGGGTGCTCATGTTTTCGACGATGCCCAGCACCGGCACGTTGACCTTCTCGAACATCTTGAGGCCCTTGCGCGCATCCAACAGCGCGATGTCCTGCGGCGTAGTGACGATCACCGCCCCGCTCACCGGAATGCGCTGCGACAAAGTCAGTTGTATGTCGCCGGTGCCGGGCGGCAAATCCACCACCAAGTAATCGAGGTCGTGCCAATTGGTCTCATTGAGCAGCTGCGTCAGCGCTTGGGTCACCATCGGCCCGCGCCAGATCATCGGCGCTTCTTCGTCGACCAGATAACCGATGGACATGGACTGAATCCCGTGTGCCGTCACCGGCTCCATGCTCTTGCCGTCCTTGCTCTCGGGGCGCGCTTGCGCACCCAGCATGCGCGGCTGGCTGGGGCCGTAGATGTCGGCGTCGAGGATGCCCACTTGCGCCCCCTCGGCGGCCAGCGCCAAGGCCAGATTCACCGCCGTGGTGGACTTGCCCACCCCGCCCTTGCCGGACGCCACCGCGATGATGTTCTTGACGTTCTTCAGCGGCGCCACACCCTGCTGCACGGCATGGGAAACGATCTGCCAGTCGATGTTGATCCGCGCCTCTTGCACCCCATCGATAGCCTGCACGCGCCGGCCAAGCTCTTCGGCCAAGGCCGCGCGCAGACCCGCCGCGGGATAACCCAGCACCACGTCCACCGTCACCTGACCGTCCCCCAGCGTGATGTTCGAGACCGCCTTGGCGGTCACCAGATCTTGCTGCAAATAAGGGTCGATGTAGCCCTTGAGGGCCATCTCCACCTGTAAACGCGACACGTCGGCCATTGCCAAGCACTCCTTAATTCATCGCCGTGCGCCCAAGCAGCGCATCGTGAGGCCGGCTAGTTTACACCAAGGGTCGACGCAATAAAGGCCTTTCCCAAGCAGGGGACCGCTGGGAAGTCCACTCCTGCCAAGTCATGCGCAGGAAACGCTCGCATGCCCCCTCCTGCAGACCCTCTCCCGCCGGGAGGAATGCGCAGCCTCGACCTCACTGAGCTAGAGCGAAGGACTCTTCTCACCCTAGATTGGGGGTTCGGTTTGCTAGAGTTTTCGTTAGGCGCGGTGAGCCGCCCTATTGCTGTCAGCGAAGTGCCTGGAAAATGAAGATAAACGCAAAATCCATAGCTGGATTCTTCAGCATCTAATCAATTGAAAAGACCCCCCATCCCACTGACGACAGGGGCACAATCCCTAAAGTTTCCCCACCGTGTCGCCGATAGCACCAGTGTAAGGCCGGCAGAGCTCATCCCCTCCAGGATGACCTTAGTTGTACAAAATATTATAGAAGTCGCGGTGCCTAATGAGAAACGCAACACCTTCTCTCGGGGCAGGATGCCACCACAATAACGGACTATTCACACTCACTTTCTTCACGCTGCTCGTAGTGCTGGTGCTGGCGCTGGCCGTCATTCCCACCCGCAGCGAAGCGGCCTTCGAATTCAACTTCAACAAGCATTCTTCCGTCGGTTGGACCGACAACCCGCCAGATGAAACGCAGGAGAATTGCGGCGGCTTCGGCGGCTGGGCCAACGCCGAATGCGACTTTGACAGCGGCAATGGCACCCCCGACGGCGACGGCAACAACGCCATCTACACCCGCTTTCGCAAGGAAGTGGTGGTCGACGGAGGGCAGGAATACTGGCACATGGTGGTGCATAACACCGACAACTCGTTCCAGCAGGAAGTGTATATCCGCATGGGCACGCGCTGGAGCTACATCGCCGATTCCGAGCCCGGCAACACATTCGATCGCAACAGCACCTCGTTCTCCGACTCCGGCGGTTTCCCCTCCGGGCTGGAAGGCCAGAACGGCGCCGAACCGAACGACCACTATGCCTGCGAGACCTACATGGGCTTGGGCTGCGACCCGCTGGGCAAGAACGCCAGTGTCTCCGACCATCAGGGCGACAACACCTGGACCGGCAACGGCACCGGCAATCCCACGCGCGCGGTGTTCCGCCAGGTCATCACCGATGCGGCCGAAGGTTTCACGCAAGAGATGTACAAACCTGACCTGACAAACAAGCACCGCCTGACGCAAACGCTCAACAACGGCGGCATGCTCTCGGAGTTCGAAGCCGACATGCGCAACAGCACTTTCTCGGACATGAACTCGCCGCTCACCGTGAGCAGCACCATGGGCGCGGGTCCCGGCAACTTCGTCAACAAGCTCACCTTTACGCCCACGGTCGACGCCGAGTACGGCAACAACGCCGACTTCGACATGGCCCGAGTCAACAACCAAGGCAATGCCACCCCCGGCACCCCGGACACCTCGCCCGGCACCGTGGGCATACAGGCGGGGGCATCTTCGGTCACCGCTGGCCGTTACACCTTCACCGCCGGCGGCGGCTGGCTGGCGCCCGGTTCCAATCCCCGGTATTACAACACCTACTATCAAGGCAAACCCGGCGTCGATCCCGGCGACTTCTACAACAACGGCAACTATCCGATTTATGACCGCGGCACCTACACTTTCGTCGAAGGCAACTTCGATCAACATGCCGTCGATTACTTCAGATATTTCCGCGCCGCGCAGAACGCCTGTGGCGGCGACCCGTTTTGCTAACTCAGGCCTAACTTGGACTTAGACAAACACCGATACAAGAGGTAAGCACAAACATGAAAATCACCGTGCCCCAACGCGAGCTGTTCCACTGGCGACGCACACGGCACGGCAAAAGGGAAGTTGCCGTCTGCCGGCGTATCACCATCGCCACGGTACTCACTATTGGCATGTCCACGACCGCGGTCGCCGCCCCCACGGGCGGCGTCGTAACGGCAGGCGCGGGCGCCATCACGCAAACGGGCGCGGTCACCGATATCTCGCAATCGAGTCAGCGCCTGGACATCGACTGGAACGACTTTTCCATCGCCGCCGGTGAGACGGTGAACTTCGCGCAGCCCGACAACCTCGCGGTGGCCATCAATCGCGTCGTCGGGGGCGTACCCAGCGAACTGAGCGGCGCCCTCAACGCCAACGGGCGTATCTTCATCCTCAATCAAGCCGGCGTGGTGTTTCATCAAACGGCGCAAGTGAACGTGGGCGCGCTACTGGCCACCACCGCCAGCGACGTCAGCGTCAGCGCCTTGCTCGACGGTGAGCAGTACAGTTTCAGCGGCGCCGACCACGGCAGCGTGGTCAATCACGGCACCATTACCGTTTCCGACGGCGGCTTTGCCATCCTCGCCGCGCCGCAGGTGCACAACACCGCCACCATCCAAGCGGATCTAGGCGAGATCCATCTCGCCGCCACGACTGCGTACACCCTCGACTTGCGCGGCGACGGCTTGATCAATTTCGCCATCCCCGCCGACGCGGCGCACAACGTAGTCGGCGGCGTGCAGGCCGGCGGCACTTTGCGCGCCCGTTCCGGTCTGGTATCGCTGGACGCCCGCACCGCCACCGAACTGGTCAACGGCGTGGTGAATCTGGACGGCGTCATCGACGCCGATGCCTTGGTACATGGTGGTCAGGGCGGCAGCGTCATGCTCGCCGCCACCGGTGACATTGCCATGGGGGAGAATGCTGCAATCCATGTCAATCATGGCGCTACGGGTGAAATCACACTCAGTGCCGGCGGCAATGTCGACGCGGGACGCTTGGCCGTCAGCGCGAGCGGAACCGACGTGATCAGCGCCAGCGTGAGTGCGCAAGCCGGTGGCCATCTCAATGTCCAGGGAATCGCGGTGAGCGCCCTGTCCAACGACAACCCCAGCGCGACCGTGAGCCTACATGCCGGCGGCGATATTCATGTCACCGAAGGCATCTCCGCCACCGCGGTCGGCTCGACGGACCAGAACCAAGCGCCTTACGCCGCCGCCGATATCAGCGCGCACTCCGAGGGGGGCGACATCACCATCGAGGGTGACACCTTGGCGGTCGCCACGGCCAACGGCGTTGAGGGCAGCTACGAGTTCGGCACCGCCGAAGCGCACGCGACCGTCGATTATTCCGCCGCGCACGCCCTCACGACCCACGGCAATGTGACGCTGCGCACCACCTCGTATTTCGGCGGTGAGCGCGGCGACTCGGAAAGTCACACGTATTTGACATTGCACAGCCGCGACAGCGGCGACATCACCCTCAACGGCGACATCACTATCGACAGTCTGGCGACTCGCAATGTCTATCGTAGCGCCGAGGCCGTCGTCAACGCCGATATCAGCGCCGCGAACAATATCGTCATCAACGGCGGAATCGGGATGAGCAATACGGCACTGGCCATCGCCAAAGGCCGTTCGGGCTATTATACCGATGGCGCCTGCATGGCCTCGGCCGACACCACCTTGAACATGCATGCCGGCACCGCCGGTCGCGGCGACCTGGTCATCACCGACGGACTCGACGTCACCGGCTACGCCAGTCTGCATTTCGGCGGCACCCACAGCGCCAACGCCTATATCACAGCGGACTTGAAGGCGGCCGATGACATCGTGATCTCCGGCACCAGCGACGCGATCACCCTCAGCGCCATCGGGCACAACACCGCCCAGTGGGCCACCAAGACTTTCGCCGACATCGATGTCGATATGGCGGCGGGCACCGCCGGCGCGGGCAGCGTGCAGCTCAATGGCAATTTCATTGCTGAGGCCGATGCGCTGCTCACCGACGGCAAATTCACCAATGGCGCGGCCACGCTGGTCGACATCGCCACGCCGGATAATCTCCTCATCGACGGCGATGTGCGTGTCAGCGCCGTCTTAGACGCCGTCACGCAACGCCGTTACTCCTATGCCGACTCCAGATTCACGGCCGCCGCCGGCACCGACGGCAGCGGGAGTCTGACCATCACCGGCGATACCGAGGTGATCATGGAGGCCACGACCTACGGCTCGATCGAAGGGGGCCATACTACTACCGCGCTGGCGCAGCTTAGCGCGCCCGGCGACATACACCTGGGCGGCCTCAGCGTCTCGGCCCTGGGTGATTACAGCCCGGGTTCGGGCAGCGACGCCGATGTGGACGCACATCTGCGCGTCAACAGCTGGGCTGATGGCGACATCATCCTCGACGGCGACCTGCTGGTCACAGCGAACGCCGTGCAACGCGTCGCCAACAACGCCGACGCCGACGCCCAGGCGCACCTCAATGCGGCGAGGCATCTCACCGTCACGGGTGATGTGACTGTCAGCGCCGATGCCGTCAGCAGTGAAACCGCGGCTGACGCGCTATCCTCGGCCGTTCTCGGCATGCAGGCGGGCACGGCCGGCAGCGGCCATCTGCACGTCACCGGCGATATGCAGGTGCACGCGACGACGACCAAAGGTACCGGCATCGAAACGGCCAATGCGGCCATGACGCTCACGGCGGCGGATGATCTCACCGTGCACGGCGCCGATCCGCTGGTGCACGCCGCGTCCACCGAAGTGCAAGGATCCGGACCCACTGGCGTGGCGTCAGTCGTCGTTGACGACGATGGCACTAATCAGGCCAGTCTGGGCTTCAGCGCGGGTGGCACCCTCACGGTGGAAATACCGCCTCCGCCTCCCGAACCCGAACCTGACCCCGAGCCGGAAATCGAGAGCGCACCTGAGAGTGACGCGGATCAGAACCTGGATGACACGCCCTCCCCCACACCGGTGGACGACTCGGACCTCGCTGAGCGGCATCACGATGCGCCTGCAAGCGACGACATCGTGGCCCAGCATCCGCGCCCAGTCGAACCCGCGAGCGGATCGTCGGCGCGTGGACACGACAAAGTGGCGGTCAGCGTGATCTCGGCGTTTAACAGCGCCACCGGTCCCCGCAACCACACCATTTCCGTGTCCAAACAGGCCGTCGAGCACGGCGCGATGGGTAAGAGCTCACCCGCACCGCTGGACAGCGTGGTCTTCGAAATCGACTGGGACAGTGTGGCAACGCCGGGCGAGCCGCTGGATCCCGTCTCCACTCTGCACGCACCGCTCAATGATGACGGCCTAGGCGCCGATAAAGGAGAACGTAAGCGCCGCTAAGTCGACGCCGCCGGGGCGGTCACGCAATGACGCGCGGCCGCCCCCGACGCCCCCCAGTCACAAGGGATTGTCATTCGATGCACGGGACTCGCCATACCATTCATCATCGCCCCTCACCCCACCCCCGGGTCGACAACACCCGCTTGTCGCTATGGCTAGGCGCCGTGCTACTCAGTCTGCACGGACAGGCCGGGGCCGAAACACGCTTACCCGGCGTCATCGACCGTCTACCCGAACCCCCGCCGGCCTTGGAGCGCGGCACGCCGAGCGAACTTCCCGCCGCACCACGGCTCACGCCGCCTGCCGGTGACGCGACGGCGGCGACGCTCGCCACCTTCAGCGCCGTGACCTTCTCGGGGATGAGCGTAATATCTGCACAAGAGCTGGCGCACGCGGCGACGCCCTATCTCCACCGCCCCCTCACCAGTACCGATCTCGCGCAATTCAAGTTCGATATCACCCGTTTGTATTTCGAGCGCGGCTACGTGTTGGTGAAGGTCACCACGCCTCCGCAAGACCTCAGCGATGGCATTCTGAAGATCGTCATCCACGAGGCCCGCATCGGGCAATTGCAGGTCGAACACGCGGGACGGCTACGCGGGCGCATCGCCACTGCCTTGGCACGGCAACTGAAACGTGATGCGGTGTTCCATGAAGGTGATATCGAATCCCTCGCCAACGACTACAACGATCTCGCCGGGCTGCGCGCAGCGCTCACCTTGCACAAAGGCGCGGCACCCGGCACCACTGACTTGATCTTGAGCCTCGCCCCGGCAGACGAGGACAGCCAGCAATTCACCCTCGATAACTACGGCAGCGACCTCACCGGCAACTGGGTGGGCGGCGTGCGCCTGCAGACCAGCAACCAACTGCGCATGGGTGAAACCCTGGGCCTGCAACTGCGCGCCTCGGACGATGATCTGTGGAGCGCCGGCGTGGACGCGCGCGCGCCACTCGGCCTGGGTAATCTGTGGTTGCAGTTCGAATACAGCCACAGCGAAAACGAAATCGGCGACCGTCTCGCTTTTCTCGAGGCCGGCGGCACCACGGATCGCGCCCGACTCACGCTCGCGAGTGCGCTGATCAACACCCGCGCGCGCAAGATCACGCTGCGCAGCGGCTTGGAAATGCGCAGGCATGAATCAATGCTGGCCAAGGTCACCGAAAGTCGGGATAACTTGCGGCAGTGGTTGGTGGAAGGCAGTTATCTGCTGCGACGAGCCAACTGGATGGGCTACGGTGCGGTCACACTGAGCAAAGGCGTGAACATCCTCGGCGCCAGTGAACCGGGTGATACGCTCGCCTCACGCAGCGCGGGTGAGCCGACAGCGTGGCGGGTACAACCCCTGTTGTACGGCTTGCTTAAGCTCAGCGATAAGGGCCACCTCAAGGCTCTCGTCTCCGGCCAGCTCGCCAGTCACACCTTGCTTTCCTCCGACTTATTCGCCTTGGGCGGTTACGGCAGCGTGCGCGGTTTTCAACCCGCCGAGACCACCGGCGAGGCCGGCGCACACTATTCATTGGAATATGCGCACCACCTAGGAGCGTGGACTAGGGCCGACTGGACGGCGGGCGTATTCAGCGATGGCGGACGCGTGTGGAACCGGGTCAGCGACAACGTCGCCGATGACTCACTGGTCAGCGCCGGCCTGTCCTTGGAAGCACTGTTCCGCGCCCAGACTCGCCACAGCACCACGCTGCGCATCGATGCCGCCGCGCCGCTCGGTGATTACACGTCGCAGAGCGTGGACGACTACCAAATCTTGGTCCGACTGACGCAATTGTTTTAATCAACCACGAGGCAATCATGGGCCTGACATTGACATTGACCGACAGCGAACTCCCCGCCTCGCCGGCATTCATTGAATTTCTGCATGCCACCGTCACCGACAGCGACTACCACGTCGGCACCTGGTACAAGCAAGAAGAGGAACTGTTGGATCGCGACAGTGAACGCTACGAGGGCCTGGCGGAAAAAGTCAGCATCGTGATGCGACATCCCCAGGGGCAACAAGCTATCCTGCGCTCCTATCGCTTCTTCAAGGAAATGCTCACCGGCCAGATGGACACCCTACGCGATCTGCGCCGCTTTCGGTTTATCTTCGTCATCGGCATACCGCGCACCGGCGGTACCTATTTGACCAAACAGTTCTATCGCGCCGCGGGCATTGATTACACCCAGGTGCAGAACGCCCTGGCCCACGACGGCTTCCCGCATTTGGCCGTGCTCAGTTTCCCGGACAACCGCTACAACGTACACACCACCAGCCTGTTGCAACTGGCCGAATATCTCACCATGGTGGAAATGTACTTCACACGTCATGGCCGCCTCGCCTACCAGGGCGGCATCGTCGTGCCGAAAAAATTCACCAAAGCGATCTACAATTTCCCGCTGCTTCGCGCGCTACTCGGAGATAGCGCGGATTATTTGATCACCACCCGCCATCCTCTGGGCATGATCCAGTCGGTGTTGGATAAAAGCGGCGGCATGCCGGCCGACGGCAAGTTCGCCGTGCGCAGCGCCATCGAACGCTGGGCCCTGGACGACTGGCTGCTTTGGCAGGTCCCGGAGGCCAGCGTCATGACCATGCCCTACGTGGACGTGCTGCTCGAATACTGGAAACGCTTTCATTTTCAACTGGCCATGTCGGGCATCCCGGCCATGCCCAGCGCCCGCGTGGTAGCCTATGGCGCCAAATCCATGCGCGAAATCGTGCAGGAATACTTTCAAGCTTTCGGGATCGCCCTCGAACCGGAACCCTTCAAGAGCGCCTCTCCCGGCCACTTTTCAGCCGAGTCAGCGCAAGCCACCAGCGCGGCCGTCACCGCGGTCATTCAATTATGGTCCAGCCTCAGCCTCCCATTCCCCAGCCCTCTTTGCGAGTAAATCGGTAACTCCGGACCCGCATCGCGCACGCCTCGGCAGCGCCACATGGCTATCATTGATTTGATGGAAAATCATATCTAGAAAATCATATCTATATGATATGTAATGAGTTCCCCTCAATCCTGGCTTAATCCACCAATGTATCCTGCTAAGCTGCCCGCACAGTTAATATGCTCTCTTCGGTTGACTTCTGAACCCTACTTGCGCTAAAAAGAGAGCACAACTAAAGGGGCAAAGCCCGGACAACGGGGGACGAGGAATGGCAAATTATAAAAATGCGCTAGCATATTGCGCAGGCGTGCTTCTATTCTTCGCAGGTGCGGGGGTAGGACATACCGAATTCGCGATGAACTGGGCGGCCGACGGGGACGTATTCGGGATAGGTAGCCCCCACGCCAATTGTAATCGCGGTGAAGGGCTGCTCAATTGCGGCCAACTCGGGGGTCGGACCGAGGTGGATAAAACACCGTTCCTGATGGAGCGGGTGAGAGACGCCGACGGCCAAACCTACTATCACATGATTATCGGCGTACCGGGCAGCGGCGACCTGACCGACGTGAAGTTCGCCCAGGAGACCTACATCCGCGCGGGGGGTTCTTCCTGGTTTACCGGGATCCCGGGGTCATCCAGTATCGGTGCGAATTTTCGGCCTGTCGGTTCTGATAGGTTTGGACCGCAGCAGCCGTTCAATACTGACGAGACGATTTCCGGCAACGCCACCGCCAACCCCACTCGCGTCCAAATGGTCCAAATCAACAATGACGGCGAACTCCAGCAAGAATTCGTCAAGGACCGCTTCCTGTTTAAGCCCAAGATTACCCAGACCATCACCTCTTCGGACGGCAGCATGACCTCCGAATTCGTTGCGGACTTGAGCGACCTGTTGCTGTCTGATATGGCGACCCCGGGCCCCGTGATCAATCGCCTGACTTTTGCCGACGGCGCCGGATCCTTCGACATGGCGGTGGACGCCCCCAACAGCGTGACCAACGCAGGCCAATACCGCTGGGTACCCGGCACCGGTCCTGACGGAAGCTTCGGCACGTGGGAGTACGTGGGCGGCGCCTTCGATCCCTACGAGGTCGACTGGATCACCTTCCGTAATGACAGCGATCCCGACAACGCCGGCTCGGTTATCAAGAATCCCACACCGTAGACGGGCGGGCATCATCTCACTGCACAACGGCCCCGCTCCGAGCGGGGCCGTCTGCATTTGGAACCCTGAACACTCGACCTCCTGACACTCCGCTGACATGAACAGCCAGAGCCGCTGCGGTCACTCGCAGAGGGTCACGGGCTACGATCCTGCGGCCAATTCAACTACAATGCCGGTCTTTTCCCAGCAATGTCCACTTGACCGGTAACCATCATGACTCCAGCCCGCCGCAGGATCCTCGTCACCAGCGCCCTGCCCTATGCCAACGGCCCCATCCATTTGGGTCATCTGGTGGAATACATCCAAACGGATATTTGGGTGCGTTTCCAGAAAATGCGCGGTCATGACTGCATCTATGTTTGCGCCGACGATGCCCACGGCACCCCCATCATGTTGCGCGCCCAGCAGGAGGACATCGCCCCCGAGACTTTGATCGAACGCATCGGCCAGGAACATCGCGCCGATTTCGCGGATTTCGCCGTCGAGTTCGACAATTATCACAGCACCCATACGCCGGAGAACCGCGCCCTGGCTGGATTGATCTATCAGCGTCTCCACGAGGCCGGTCACATCAACACCCGCGTCATCACCCAGGCCTACGACCCCGAGAAGGAAATGTTTCTTCCCGACCGCTTCATCAAAGGGGAATGTCCACGCTGCGGGGCCCAGGACCAATACGGCGATAGTTGCGAAGTGTGCGGCGCCACTTACTCACCCACGGAGTTGAAGAACCCGGTGTCGGTGATCTCGGGCGCCCGACCCATCGAGCGCGAATCATTGCATTACTTCTTCAAGTTGGGCGACTTCACGGAAATGCTGCGGCGCTGGACCACGGCCGGTCATCTGCAAGCCGAAGTCAGCAACAAACTGGACGAGTGGTTCAAGGCCGGCTTACAGGAATGGGATATTTCCCGAGACGCGCCTTATTTCGGCTTTGAGATCCCCGACGCACCGGGCAAGTATTTCTACGTCTGGCTGGACGCACCCATCGGCTATATGGCCAGCTTCAAAGCCTATTGCGAACGCACCGGCACCGACTTCGATGCTTACTGGGGCAAGGACAGCCAGACCGAGTTGTATCACTTCATCGGCAAGGACATCATTTACTTCCACGCGCTGTTCTGGCCGGCCATGCTGGCCGGGGCGGGCTTCCGCACCCCCAGCGCTATCTACGCCCATGGCTTTCTCACCGTAAACGGGCAAAAGATGTCCAAGTCGCGCGGTACCTTCATCATGGCGCGCACCTATCTGGAACACCTCAATCCCGAATACCTGCGCTACTATTTCGCGGCCAAACTGAGCAATGGCGTAGACGATCTCGACCTCAATCTGGACGACTTCGCGCAACGCGTGAACGCCGATCTGGTGGGTAAAGTCGTGAACATCGCCAGCCGTTGCGCGGGCTTCATCACCAAGCGTTTCAACGGCCGACTCAGTGATGAATTGACCGATCGTGACCTGTACGACGACTTCATCGCCGCCGGCCCACGCATCGCGGCGCACTACGAAAACCGTGAATTCAGTCGTGCGGTGCGCGAGATCATGGAACTGGCCGACCGCGCCAATCAGTACATCGACGAATGCAAGCCGTGGGTGGTGGCCAAGCAAGCCGACGGCGAAGACGCCTTGCAAGCGATCTGCAGCGCGGGCATCAATCTGTTCCGGGTATTGATGACCTATCTCAAACCCATCTTGCCGCGCATGGCGGAGCAGGCCGAGATCTATTTGAACTGCCCGCCGCTGACTTGGGAGGCTGTGCTCGCGCCACTGACTGCGCATACCGTGCAGCCCTACGAAGCACTGATGACGCGCGTCGATCCGGCCCACATCGCCGCCATGATCGAGGACTCCACATCCAGCTTGAGCACAGCGACCGCGCCCGCCACGGGCGCGCTGCTCGATAACCCGATCGCCCCGACCATCAATTACGACGATTTCGCCAAAATCGATCTGCGCGTCGCCAAAATCATCGCCGCAGAGCAAGTCCCCGGCGCCGACAAGCTGCTGCGCCTAACCGTGGACTTGGGCGGCGAGATCCGCAATGTCTTCGCCGGCATCAAGTCCGCCTACTCACCGCAGGACTTGGTGGGCCGTCTGACCGTGGTGGTGGCGAATCTGGCCCCCCGCAAGATGAAATTCGGCCTGTCAGAGGCCATGGTGTTGGCGGCGGGGCCCGGCGGCAAAGACTTATGGTTGCTGCAACCGGATGAGGGCGCCGCGCCGGGGGCGCGGGTTAAATAACAATTTGATATATAAAATCGATCTTTACTTAGAAGAAATAAATAATGGATTCCGAGTCGCCGTCCCTTTATCCTGCCCGACAGCCACACTGAAGCGGGCCGGTTGCGGCGCGCCTTCTGTTCGTTACTGCTAACTATTGAGTTTCCTTAGCAGATTTGGGTTGTAGTGGATGGCCTCCGCGCCACATACTAGAAACCTAGCAATTTACTAGGAGAATAATGGCTGAGTACGCCTTACTGCTGGTCAGCACCGTGCTGGTGAACAACTTCGTACTGGTGAAGTTTCTCGGCCTGTGCCCGTTTATGGGGGTGTCCCGCAAGCTGGAGACCGCCACCGGGATGGCGCTCGCCACCACTTTCGTGCTCACCCTGTCGTCGGTATGCAGCTATCTGGCCAACGCCTACCTGCTGCAGCCGCTGGGTCTGGAATACCTGCGCACCATCACCTTCATTTTGGTGATCGCGGTGGTGGTGCAGTTTACCGAGATGGTCATCCATAAAACCAGTCCGTTGCTCTATCAAGTCCTGGGCATATTCCTGCCGCTCATCACCACCAATTGTGCGGTGCTAGGGGTGGCCTTGCTCAACGTGCAGGAACAACATGGCTTCATCGAATCGGCGATTTACGGCTTCGGCGCCGCGGCGGGCTTTTCGCTGGTGCTGATCCTGTTCGCCGCCATGCGCGAACGCATTGCCGCCGCCGACGTGCCGGTGGCGTTTCGCGGCCCCGCCATCGGCTTGGTGACGGCCGGCCTCATGTCACTGGCCTTCATGGGCTTCTCGGGACTGGTGAAGGGCTGAGCCATGCTGGAAGCGATCCTCGCGCTGACCGCGCTCGCCCTCATCTTCGGCCTGATCCTGGGCTACGCCGCCGTCCGCTTCAAAGTGGAAGGCGATCCGCTGGTCGAGAAGATCGACGCCATCCTGCCGCAAACCCAATGCGGCCAATGCGGCTTCCCCGGCTGCCGTCCCTACGCCGAGGCCATCGCCAAGAACGAGGCGGACATCAATCAGTGCCCCCCGGGCGGCGAGGCTGGCATACATGCGCTCGCCGATTTGCTGGGTGTGGACCCTAAACCACTTAATCCCGACAACGGCCCGGTAAAAGAAGAGAAAAGCCTCGCCATCATCGATGAAAACATTTGCATCGGTTGCACGCTATGCATCCAAGCTTGCCCGGTGGACGCCATCCTGGGTGCCGCCAAGCAAATGCACACCGTGATCGCCTCGGAGTGCACCGGCTGCGAGCTATGTGTCGCGCCCTGCCCGGTGGATTGCATCAGCATGGAGCCGGTCGAACAGAAGATCGATAACTGGAAATGGCCTTATCCGGAAGCGCCGGTCAAGAAAGCGGGCCAGGCGTGAACGCGAAATTGTGGCGCTTTCACGGCGGCGTCCATCCGCCGCAGCACAAAGCTGAGTCTACCGGTGCGCCGGTACGACGCGCCCGCTTGCCCAAGCGCTTGGTGCTGCCCTTGCACCAACATATCGGCGAAGCGGCCGAGCCCGTGGTGGTGAAAGGCGAGCAGGTGCTCAAAGGGCAGATGATCGCCCGCGCCAACGGTTACGTCAGCGCGGCGGTGCACGCGCCGACCTCGGGGGTGGTACTCGACATCGGCGATTACCCGGTCGCCCACCCATCGGGCTTGAGTGCGTCTTGCATCGTCATCGAAAGCGACGGCGAGGAACGCTGGGTCGAACGCACGCCGGTCGAGGATTACACCGCCATCAATCCCAGCCATATGCGCAACATGATCCGCGAGGCCGGCATCGTCGGCCTAGGCGGCGCGGGCTTTCCCTCTTTCATCAAACTCAATCCCGGCCCCGGCAAAGTGGTCGACACCTTGATTCTCAACGGCATCGAGTGCGAACCGTACATCACCTGCGATGACATGCTGATGCGCGAACGGCCGCAGGACATCATCGCCGGCATCCATATCCTGCGTCATGCGCTGCAGGCCAAGGAATGTGTCATTGCCATCGAGGATAACAAGCCCGACGCCTATCGCATCATGAGCGAGGCGGTGGCGAGCGAGGAGAAGATCCGCGTCGCGTTATGCCCAACCATTTATCCGCAAGGCAGTGAAAAACAATTGGTGCAGGTGCTCACCGGCAAGGAAGTCCCCAGCAACGGACTGCCCATCCACGTCGGCGTAGTGCTACACAACGTCGGCACCGCTTATGCCGTACATCGCGCCATCCACTTGAACGAACCCTTGATCTCGCGTTACGTGACCATCACCGGCGACGCGATGGGACAGACCTGCAATCTGGAAGTCCTGTTCGGCACACCTATCATCGACCTGCTAGACGAATGCGCGGCCGACATGGCGCGACTGGATAGGCTCATCGTCGGCGGACCGATGATGGGCTTCGCCATGCACACGGTGAATGCACCGGTCGTCAAAACCACCAACTGCGTGTTGGCCACCACCACGCAAGCCATGCCGGCGGCGCAAACCGCCATGCCGTGCATACGTTGCGGCGCGTGCATGGATGTCTGCCCGGTCAACCTGCTACCGCAACAACTCTACTGGCACAGCCACGCCAAGGAATTCGAGCGCGCGCAGGAATACAGCCTGTTCGATTGCATCGAATGCGGCTGCTGCGCCTATGTCTGCCCCAGCAATATTCCGTTGGTGCAGTACTATCGCTACGCCAAAGCCGAAATTTGGGCACAGGAGCGCGAGAAGGATAGAGCCGATCTGGCGCGGCGTCGTCACGAATTTCGCATCGAGCGCATGGAGCGGGAAAAGGCCGAACGCGCCGCGCGCTTACAGAAGAAGAAGGCCGACGTCGCCGCCGGCGGGACCAAGCAGAAGGGCGACGATAAGGACAGCAAGAAGAACGCCATTCAGGCCGCTGTGGAACGCGCGCGCGTCAAGAAGGAAGCGGTGACGAATGAGGCCGACCCATCCTCCGAAGTTGAAGATAGCGACAAGAAACTGGACTGATAGCGCCTGCCGTCACCGGCACGCGGCGCTGACATGGTATATTTCAGGCGATTTTCGCATCCATAAGCACCACTTAACTCGATGAAACTGCGCACGCCCATTTCCCCGCACATCCACATCCGCACCACGGTCACCACCGTGATGTTGCGCGTGGTGGCGGCGCTGATACCGGGCATCGTGGTCTACGCCTGGCTATTCGGAGCCGGCGTGGTGATCAACATCCTCTTCGCCATCGCCGTGGCGCTCACCTGCGAAGCGCTGATGCTCAAGGCGCGCGGCCGTCCCCTGCGCCCATTCATGAGCGACGGCAGCGCGGTGGTGACCGCGGTACTGCTCGCCGTCGCGCTGCCGCCGCTATCGCCGTGGTGGCTGACGCTGATCGGTATCGCTTTCGCCATCGTGGTCGCCAAACACTTGTTCGGTGGCTTGGGCCACAACCCTTTCAACCCGGCGATGGTCGCCTATGTCATGTTGCTGATTTCGTTCCCGCGCGAAATGGTGCTGTGGGCACCGCCCACGGCGCTGGCCGAGCCGCCTTTGGATCTCATGGAAACGCTGCGCGCCATATTCCTCGGCCACTATCCCGGTGCGCTCAGCATCGATGCGCTGTCCATGGCCACCCCGCTGGACCAAGTCAAGACCCAGCTCGGCCTGGAGCAGAGCGTTGCCCAAACCCTCGCCGCCAGTCCCGCCTTCGGCATACTAGCGGGACGCGGTTGGGAATGGATCAACCTGGCCTTCCTGGCCGGCGGCGTGTGGTTGCTGCGCAAACGCATCATCGGCTGGCAAATCCCCGTGGCGATGCTGGGCGCGCTGGCCGCCATGGCGACGATATTCTATGTCATCGATCCCGAACACTACGCCTCGCCGTTGTTTCATCTGTTGAGCGGCGCGGCCATCCTCGGCGCCTTCTTCATCGCCACCGACCCGGTCACCGCGGCCACCACGCCGCGCGGCCGGCTGATCTTCGGTGCCGGGATCGGTATCCTCACCTACGTCATCCGCACTTGGGGTGGTTATCCCGACGGCGTGGCCTTCGCCGTGTTGCTAATGAACATGGCCGCGCCCACCATCGATTACTACACCCAGCCGCGGGTGTACGGTCGTAAATAGGTAACGCGCATGCTGGCCCGACACATGCTCAAGACCGGCGCCCTGCTCGCCGCCTTCGCCGTCCTCGGCACGGCGCTGGTGGCGATGACGTTCGAGGGCACCAAGGACACCATCGCCGCGCAAGAACGCGAATACTTGCTGCGCAGCCTCAACGCCCTGGTGCCGGCCGCGAGCCACGACAACGACTTATACAGCGACACACTGACGGTGGGCGACACGAACCTGTTCGGCGATGATCCCGTGACCGTGTATCGTGCACGCAAGGAGGAGCAACCGGTGGCGGTAGTCCTGACCCCCACCGCCCCCGACGGCTACAGCGGCGATATCAAACTTTTGGTGGCCATCACCCATGACGGCACGGTGCTGGGGGTGCGCGTTGCAGCCCACAGGGAAACCCCCGGTCTGGGCGATGGCATCGACATCGCCAAATCCGCTTGGATCACCCAATTCGACGCTAAATCCCTGACCAATCCCGACAGCAAACGCTGGCGGGTCAAGAAGGACGGCGGTGAATTCGATCAATTTACCGGTGCCACCATCACGCCGCGTGCGGTAGTCAAAGCGGTACGCAAGAGCCTAGAATACTTTGAGCAGCATCGCGATGGACTATTCGCGCCCGCTGCGCCGGACCAGAAGGAGGCCGCCCCTCATGGCTGAAAAAACTCATCACGAGATCGCCCGCGACGGATTGTGGACCAACAACGTCGCCTTGGTGCAAGTCCTCGGCCTGTGCCCCTTGCTGGCAGTCAGCTCCACGGTGGTCAACGGCCTGGCCTTAGGGCTGGCCACTTTGCTGACACTGGTGCTGTCCAACGCGGTGGTTTCCATGATCCGCAACTACGTCACGCCGGAAATTCGCATCTCGGTATTCGTGATGATCATCGCCGCCATCGTCACCGTCATCGAACTGGCGATGAACGCGTATTTCCATGAGCTGTACTTGATCCTCGGCATTTTCATCCCGCTCATCGTCACCAACTGCTCCATCCTCGGCCGTGCCGAGGCCTTCGCCTCCAAGCATGCCGTGGTGCCCGCCGCGCTGGATGGCTTGTACATGGGGCTGGGCTTCACCGCCGTACTGGTGGCCTTGGGCGCGCTGCGCGAAGTGCTGGGCAAGGGCACGCTGTTTTCCCAGGCCCAGTTGATGTTCGGTGACAATGCGCAGTGGCTGACCATTACCCTGGTAGAGGATTATCGCGGCTTTTTGCTCGCCATTCTGCCGCCCGGCGCGTTCATCTGCCTGGGCTTGCTGATCGCGCTGAAAAACGTCATCGATAGCCGTCGCAAAACGAAACCGGCCCCGGCGGCGCATCCCGCTGCGGCCGAGAGCGCGGCCTAGCGTCGCGGTGCTCGGTGTTCCCACGTCATGACACCTCGCCAGCGCCGTGCGCTCTTTCAGCGTTTTCAACAGGTCAATCCCAAACCGACCACGGAACTGAATTTCCGCACGCCCTTTGAATTGCTCATCGCCGTGGTGCTCTCGGCGCAAGCCACCGACAAGGGCGTGAACAAGGCCACGGACAAATTGTTCAAGGTCGGCCACACCCCGCAAGCCATCCTCGCCCTGGGCGAAGCGGGTTTGAAAAAATATATCAGCACCATCGGGCTCTATAACAGCAAGGCCAAGCACATCATCGCCACCTGCCGCTTGTTAATCGAACAACACCACGGTAGCGTCCCGCGTGATCGCGCCGCGCTCGAAGCCCTGCCCGGCGTGGGCCGCAAGACCGCCAACGTCATACTCAACACCGCCTTCGGTGAGCCAACCATCGCCGTCGACACGCATATCTACCGCGTCGCTAATCGCCTCGGTCTCGCGCCGGGCAAAACGCCCCTGGCGGTGGAAAAGAAGCTGCTGGCGGTAGTGCCGGATGAATACAAGCACGACGCCCACCATTGGCTGATCTTGCATGGACGCTATGTGTGCACGGCGCGCAAACCGCAATGCCCTTCGTGCATCGTGCGAGATCTATGCGCCTATCCCGATAAGACCGCAGCGGAGAGTTAAGTCATATGTTTTATTCCCAGGACCGCCATAAGCTGCGCCAATTCTTCTACGACGCCTGGCGCAAATTCCGCGCCGATGAAGCCATGGAGCCCATGGAACGCATGGTGGCGCAAGTCGTCGCCGAGCATCCGGAATACCATGCCCTGCTGGAACACAGCGACCCGGCCTTGGATCAGGATTACCGACCCGAACTCGGCCAGACCAACCCTTTTCTGCACCTGGGCATGCACATCGCCATCCACGAACAACTCACCACCGATAGACCGGTGGGGATACGTGATATACATCAAACGCTCGCTGCAAAACTCGGCGACAGCCACGAGGCGGAACACCGCATGCAGGAATGTCTCGGTGAGATGATATGGCACGCGCAGCGCGCCAACACCGAGCCCGACGAAGAGGTTTATCTAGAATGTCTACGCAAAATGCTTTGATCGCTCCCATCCCCACCCGTCTGTGGCGTGGATTCATCGTCGTGGGCGCGGCGCTGGCCCTGCTCGCCTGCGACAATCTCACACCACCCGCCCCTCACACCTCATCCCCCGGCACACCAGCCGCGATCGTCGCTTCCGATGACGATCTCATCGCCAGCGCCGTCCGCGACCAGCGCTCCGGCTTCATGGTGGATATCGCGGGCAAGGTCCAGCGCCTACTACCGGACGACAAGAAAGGTTCGCGGCATCAACGCTTCATCATAAAATTGTCGTCGGGCCGGACGCTGTTGATCGCCCACAACATCGATCTGGCGCCGCGCATCGACACCCTCAAGGTGGGCGACCACATTGAGTTACACGGCCAATACGAATGGAACCCGCAAGGCGGCGTCATCCATTGGACCCATCACGATCCCGACGGTCACCATGAAGCGGGATGGATACGCCATCAGGATAAACTTTACCGTTGACGTAAGCGACAGGGGCACGACGCTTGATCTTGCCGTCACGCCGCTCTACAGTGAGTGACGCACATCACTCGCACAGGATGTAAGGCATGAAGCACTTGGTCATCTCCGCCATCGGCGCCGACCGCGCCGGTATCGTCAACACACTCTCGCAAGCGGCGCTGGATCGCGGCTGCAATATCGAGAAGAGTCGCATGGCGGTGCTGGGCGGTGAATTCGCGTTGATACTGTTGGTGACCGGCGAGGAAACGGATGTTACCGCCTTGCGCGAGGCCATCCCCGCTCTGGAAGATCAATTGGGCCTCACGCTCGTCGCCAAAGCCACGATGCCCAAGCTGCCAGAGAAGCGTTGGCTGCCCTATGAAGTAAGCGTGGTGGCTATGGATCATCCCGGCATCGTGCATCGCATTACCGAATATTTTTCCAGCCACCAAATCAACATCGAGGAAATGGAGACGGAAACCTATGCCGCACCGCATACCGGCACGCCGATGTTCGCCCTGACGATGACGGTGGCAATCCCCGCCGGCGGTTCGCTCGCTCAACTCAAGGACGATTTCTTCGACCTGTGCGATCAGTTGAATTTGGACGCTAGCCTGGACCCGGCCCGTGATTGAGCCGATGCAGGTTTAGCTTTCGCGGCGCCGGTACCAGCCCGTAAGACTGTAGCGGGTGCGACGCGCCGGCAAGACTTCATGCGGCAGCTCCGCGCTGATGAAACACACCAAGGTGCCCGCGCGCGGTGTTACGTCCACCACCCGCTCGCTGTCACCCTCGGTCGGATACAGACGCAATTCACCACCGTCACCGGCTTGCCACGCCTCGTTGAGATAGGTCACGCAGCTCACGGCGCGCGTCTCGGTACCCTGGTGTTGGTCGACATGACGTTGATAACAGGTGCCTGGCGAATACGTCGCCCAATGGCCCTCGAACTCGAACAAGCCCAGAAACAGCGTTTCGTTCAGCGTCAGACGCAAGCGTTCCAATTCGCCCTGGAAACGATGTGACGCCGGCGATGTAAGAGTGTTGTCCAGCCAGGCGATACGGTCACCACGTACATCGCCGCGCACTTGCCGGCTGTCACCACGACCAATACCCGCCGGCGCGAACAGACCGGCAGAGGACCAGCGCTGAGCGTCCTCTTTCAAGGCGGCCGCCAACTCGCAGGCAAAGAAATCCTCATCAACCGACCAGCCCTGACGAGCGAG
>CALZJG010000028.1 GCA_945787555.1 uncultured Chromatiaceae bacterium
ACCACCGCCGAACATCTCGAACGGCTGTTCCGCACCGCCCCCGAGGTGGTGTTCTGCTTCGACGGCGACCGCGCCGGCCGCACGGCGGCGTGGCGCGCGGCGGAAAACGCCCTGCCGTTGTTGCGCGACGGCCGCCAGATTCGCTTCATGTTTCTGCCCGAGGGCGACGATCCGGACACCCTGATTCGCCGTGTGGGTGCCGAACAGTTCACACGCCGGATTGCCCAATCCGTCCCATTTTCCAGCTTTTTCTATGAAGCACTGTCTCGCCGCGCCGACATATCCAGCATGGACGGCCGCGCCCGCGTGGTGGAACTCGCCAAGCCATTACTGTCAAAGCTACCGCCTGGCGTGTATCGCCACATGATGGTCGACGAACTGGCGGAGCTGGCTCAGATCGATGCCAGTGCTATCGACCGCCAGCGCGGCACGGCGCCCAAGTCGGCAGCACGCGCGGCGCCCGGCGCGAGCAAGCCGCAACGCGGTCAGCCTTCCCCGGTGCGCCTGGCCATCGCACTACTGCTGCAATCGCCTGAGCTGGCGCGCCATGCGGGCGAACCGGGCCGCTGGGAAGATCTGGCGGTGCCGGGCTTGCGCCTGCTGCGGGAACTGCTTGAATTGCTACAAGCGCAACCGCATTTAAGCACCGGCGCACTGCTGGAACGCTGGCGTGACAGGGACGAGGGCCGGCATGTGGCCGAGCTGGCCCGCTGGCACCACCCCGTACCACCGGAGGGAGTGGAGCATGAGTTTCTCGGGGTCATCCACTGGCTGGATGCCCGCCTCAAGGAACGCCGCCGCGACCACTTGGACGCCAAATGGCAGCAAGAAGGGCTGACGGATCAGGAAAAACAGGAATATCTGGCCCTACAACGCGAGCTCGCTGCCGGTCCTAGCGAGCGAGCTTCGCAGGAACAGGCCAGGTGATGTACAATGTTCGGCTAATTTTTTCTTAACTTTCGGGGTCACGTACCTAACATGAACCACGAGCAACAGTCACAATTAAAAGCATTGATCGCCCGCGGCAAGGAGCAGGGTTACCTCACGTACCGTGAAGTCAATGATCATCTGCCCGACGAAATCGTCGATCCAGACCAGATCGAAGACATCATCACTGTGATCAATGACATGGGCATCCCGGTGCACGAGACCGCGCCGGATGCCGATGCGCTGTTGCTGGGCGACTCCCCCGTCACCGACGACGAAGCGGCCGAGGAAGCTGCCGCCGCACTGGCCACCGTCGACAGCGAATTCGGCCGCACCACCGATCCAGTGCGTATGTACATGCGCGAAATGGGCACCGTGGAACTGCTTACCCGCGAAGGCGAAATCCAGATCGCCAAGCGCATCGAGGACGGCGACAACCAAGTGCTGTCCGCTCTCGCCATGTACCCCACCACCATCGGCGATCTAATCAGGGTCTACACCCGGGTGGAAAGCGGCGAAGTGCGTCTGAGCGACGTGGTACGCGGCATCATCGACCCGAACGCGCTAGAGCAAGAAATACCCGTACCCGTCCCCCCCGCCGCAGCGCGCAACGACTCGGACAACAAAGGCGACAACAAAGGCGACAGCGATGACGACAGCGATGACGACGACAGCGCCGAAAACGCCAATGCCATCGATCCCGCGGAAGTCAAACTGCGCATCACCGAGCTGCATACACTGCACGATAAATGCATGGCAGCCGCCGCCAAACATGGCAAGAGCCACGCCAAATCCAAGACGGCGCGCCAATCTCTGGCCGACAAATTCATGGAGCTCAAGCTCGCCCCTCCCTTCATCGACGCATTGGTGATGGGCCTGCGCAACGCCGTCGACCACATCCGCACTCAAGAGCGCGCCATCATGGACATCTGCGTCAATGAAGCGCACATGCCACGCAAGCAATTCATCACTTCCTTCCCCGACCACGAAACCGACTTGAAGTGGCTGGACCAGGAGGCCAAAGGCAAGCACGCCTACGCGTCCAACTTGCAACGGCATGCCGACGACATCCGTCGTCTGCAGCAGAAATTGCAGTCCATTCAGGAAGACTGCGGCTTGACCATCAACGAGATCAAGGACATCAACCGCCGTGTCTCTATCGGGGAAGCCAAGGCACGCCGCGCCAAAAAGGAAATGGTGGAAGCCAACCTGCGCCTGGTGATCTCCATCGCCAAGAAGTACACCAATCGCGGCCTGCAATTCCTCGACCTCATTCAAGAGGGCAACATCGGCTTGATGAAAGCGGTGGACAAATTCGAATACCGCCGCGGCTACAAATTCTCCACCTACGCGACCTGGTGGATACGCCAAGCCATCACGCGCTCCATCGCCGACCAAGCGCGCACCATCCGTATACCGGTGCACATGATCGAGACCATCAACAAACTCAATCGCATCTCACGTCAGATGGTGCAAGAGATGGGTCGCGATCCTACGCCGGAAGAATTGGCCAAGCGCATGGAAATGCCCGAGGACAAAGTGCGCAAGGTGATGAAGATCGCCAAGGAACCCATCTCCATGGAAACGCCGATCGGTGACGACGAAGACTCGCATCTGGGTGATTTCATCGAGGACTCCAATGACGTCTCACCGCCGGACGCGGCCACCTTTGCCGGCCTGCAGGAAGCGACCGAAACGGTGTTGGACAGCCTCACCGCACGCGAAGCCAAGGTACTGCGCATGCGCTTCGGCATCGGCATGAACACCGACCACACTTTGGAAGAAGTGGGCAAACAGTTCGACGTCACGCGCGAACGCATCCGCCAGATCGAAGCCAAGGCGCTGCGCAAACTGCGTCACCCCACGCGCTCTGAGCAGCTACGCAGCTTCATCGACTCGGCCTCGTAAAGCACCCAGCCATATGACACCACAGGGAGAGGCACGCGCCTCCCCCTGTGTTTTCCGGCTGGATGACATGACAGCGTCGCGCTATACTGCCGCCGCTTGAGTCCACGGCGCCCACCCGGGCCCCGCGGGACGCATACCCCCATCGCGGGCCTGTAGCTCAGTTGGTTAGAGCAGGGGACTCATAATCCCTTGGTCGTAGGTTCGAGTCCTACCGGGCCCACCAAATTATCATCAGCATTTTTTCTCACAACTCACTCTGCTGCGCGACGATCGATGCGTCTATGCTGCGCGATGAGACTTGCTAGATACCAGATCAGATACCAGGCCACTTATCCGGCCGCAGCCGTGTGCCGTGCGTGCCCTTTCCCGATACGCAACAAGCTCGGCAGCAACAGTAAAGTGAACACCGTGCTCACGCACATGCCGCCGACGATGACGGCGGCCAGCCCTCGATAGAGTTCGGTGCCGGCGCCAGGAATGAGCCATAAAGGCAGCATGCCGAAAATGCTGGTTAGCGTACTCATAAGGATGGGCCGCAGGCGCAAGCGCACGGCGTGCTCGACGGCGTCGCGACGCGCCAGGCCTTCGCGCTCGCCGTTGCGGGTTTGATAGACCAACAGAATGGCATTGTTCACCACCAAGCCGAGCAAGATGATGAAGCCAATCATGGTGAGCAAATCCATGGACTGGGTGAGCGGCAGGGCGCCGGTCAGCGAGGGCATCACGTCCTTGAGCCACCAATCGGTAAGGCGCAACGCCGCCATGCCGCCCACGGTGGCCAAGGGGATGGCAAGGATCACCAGCAGACTGTCTCTGAAGGAACGGAACAAGGCGCTCATCAGCAAATACAAAATGGCGATGGCAAGCACGAAAGTGCCGCTCATGTTCGAGAGCGCATCACCCAGTTTGTCGGCCGTGCCGCTATAACGCAGCGTACCGTCCTCGGGCAGCATGCCGATCACCGCCGGTTCGACTTTTTCCTTGAGGGTATTCAGCGCGTCCTCCAACGAGACTTGATCGGGCGGGCGCACGCGCAAGGTCACCGTGCGCCGCCGGTCGATGCGTCGTAGTTGCTCCGGCCCGGCGGTGTAACTCAACCGCGTCAACGCATCGAGCGGGAGGATGCCCGCGTCGGGCGTTGCCAAGGGCAGCGCCGCTAAGTCCTCCGGGTACTCCCAATCCTCAGCGCGCAGGATGATGTCCAAACGTTTTTCTCCGTCGAAGTAATCGCCGACATACAGCCCATCGCCCAAGGCGCGCGTCACGCCCGCCATGGTGGTGCGATTCCAGCCTGCCTCGGCGATGCGCCGCTCATCGGGATCGAGACGCAGCTCCGGTTCGGCCATCGACAAACCGGGGAAGGGCCGTACCGACGAACCAGGGATGGCTTCCATGATCATGCCGAAGGCCGCGCCGGCGGCAGACAACAACGCTTCGACATCACGACCTTGGATGTCCACGTCGATCGTGTGGCCCTCGCCGAAGCCGCCGAACAGTGAGGACTTGAAGGCGAAGCCGATGGTGTCGGGGAAGCCGCGCACGATGCCATTGATGAGCGGAACCAGCGCATCGATCTGCTCGGGATCGACGGTGCGCGCCCCCATGAACACCCCGCCGGAAAAAGCGACGAAGAAGTAGTTGGCGACTTGCGGTTGCTGCGTACCATCGAGGTGGGGGGCCATCTGCACGGCGATGGTCCGCCCCATTTCCTGCTCGATGGCATCGAGGTTGTGCCCCGGCGGCGGATTGATGAAAGTAAACACCAGATTGCGATTCCCTTCGGGCAAGTAATCCGCGGCCGGCTTGAGCAACCAAGTCAGCGCCAGGGGCACACTGAGCAATAGCGCGATCCAAACGCCGCGCCGCAGTGGCGTGTCGCTGAGTCGCATCAACGCGGCCGTGATCCGTTCCCACCAGCGGGTGTGCGGATCGGTCCATTGGGCGTGACGCAGCCAGGTGGTCGCGGCGGCGGGCAGCACGGTGAGCGCCACCAGCAGCGAAAACACCACCGCCACGGCGATGGTGAGCGCCAGGTCGGCGAACAACTGTCCCGACTCATCCTGCAAAAACACCACCGGCAAGAAGATCGCCACGGTGGTGGCGGTGGACGCCAATAAGGCACCCCACACTTGACCGGCGCCCTGGAGGGCGGCCTCATCACTCGCTAGGCCTTTTTCGCGCAAGCGCACGATGTTTTCCAACACCACAATGGCAGCGTCTAACACCATGCCCACCGCAAAAGCCATCCCAGCCAGCGAGATCACATTGAGTGTGCGACCGGCCGCGTCCAACACCACGAAACTACCCAGCAGGCACACCGGAATGGCCACGGCCACCATCAGCGTGGCACGCAGCTTGCGCAAGAACCACCACAAAACACCGATGGCGAGCACCACCCCCAACAGCAGATTGGTCCGCACCATGTCCATCGATTCATGGATGTACACGGTTTCGTCGTACACCTGTTCCAGCGTCAAGCCGGCGCGTTGCAACGGACCGGCTTGCAACTCATCCACCGCCTGACGCAAACCGTCCATGACTTGCAGCACGTTGACGCCGGTCTCGCGATGCGCGTTCACCGCCATCGCCGGCGCGCCGTTCTGGATCACGAAGCTGGCGCGATCGACATGGCGCAATTCCACCGTCGCCACGTCGCGCAGCAACACCGGCCGCCCCTCGCGCCACTCCACCACCAACTCGGGCAAGTCATCCAACTTATAAGCGCCGGTGTAGCGAATGGTGTAGCGCCGCTTCCCGACATCGGCGAATCCGGCCGAAGCGTCCTTGGCGCCGGCCAACTGGATGACCTTGGGCAGTTCCACCCCCAGGTTAGCGGCCTTATAGGGGTCGAAAGTGATGCGCACTTCTTGTTCACGGCCGCCGCGCACCTCGGACATGGCGACGCCGGGCACACGCTCGAAACGGGTCTGAATCACTTCCTCGACGTAGTCCTGATAGGTATCGATCAAACGATCATTGCCCGGCGCGGGCTTGAGGATGAACCAGGCGATGGGGCGACTACCACCGCCAACGGAACTGATGACCGGCTCGTCGGCATCCTGAGGATAACTGGCCACCCGGTTGAGGCGGTTGATGACTTCCAGCAAGCCGCGGCTGAGATCGGAACCCACTGCAAAAGTGAGCGTGATACGACCTTGGCCACGGCGCGCCTCGGACAACAGTTTGGTGACTCCGGGCAGACCGCGCAGTGCGTCCTCCTGCGGCTCGACGATATCCGACTCCACCTCCTCGGGCGCCGCCGCACGCCAACTGGTGGTGATGGAGATCTCCGGCTCTTGCACTTCCGGCGTCAGCTGCACCGGCAAGCGTTCCAGACTGATGAGGCCGAATAAGGCCACCAGCAGCACCGCCACGGCCACCGCCACCGTATTGCTGAGCGCGAGTCGGGTCAGCGTCACGGCGTCGCGCCTTCCACGATCCTGACCTTCTGGCCGGGACGCATGCGCTCGCCGCCGCGCACCACCACGGAGTCGCCGACCTGCAATCCGCCCTGCACCTCCACCCACAGGCCTTGGGCGATACCGGTGGTTACCGTCACCGGCTCCGCCATGCTCTCGCCATTGACGCGAAACACCGTGACGCCGTCGCGGCGCACCACCAAGGCATCGCGCGGCACCGCCAACACCGTACGCGGCAGCGCCGTGGGCACGCCCACACGCACCGGCATACCCGCCACCCACTCTGCACCACTCACTTCCACGCGCAATTCCAGCAAGCGCGAGCGCTCGTCGCCCAGCGGCACCACGGCGCGCACCACCCCGACACTAGGCTCGGAGTCAGTGCTGGCGCCGCCCTCCGCCGCCTGACCCTGGTGGTGGAGAGTCACGGTTTGGCCCGCTTGCACCACGCTGACGCTGGCCAAGGGCGCACGCGCCACCACTTCGACACTGCCAGTATCCACCAGCCTGGCCACGGCTTCCCCGGCGGCGACCCATTCCCCTACACGACGCAAGCGTTCACTCACCACCCCGGCAAAGGGCGCCAGCACTTGACTGCGTGACAGGCGGTCACGCACCTCGGCCAGGCGCGCCTGGGCGGCGGCCAGGTCGCCGCGCGCCACATCGCGGTCGGATTCGGTCTGATCCAAGCGCGTGCGGGCGGCGGCATTTTCCCGTGCCAAACGCCGCAGCCGCTCCGTTTCCTGTTCCAAAAACCGCAAGCGCGCCTGCTCACGCACCACCTCGGCCTCGAATTCGGCCGCCTGTAGCTTCACGGTAGTGCCATCGAGGCGCGCCAAGATGGCGCCGGCCCGCAACCGCGCGCCCACTTCGGCGATCCAAATCAGGCGCCCGGGCGTCTCGGCCGCCACCCGGGCGTCATTACGACTCACCACATCGCCGGCCACCCACGTTTGGGGCGCCAGCGCCAACTGCCGGGCTTGCTCGACCACCACCGGCGCGGGCGGTCGACCGTTACCATTGGCGGCCACACAGAGGGGACCCAGCATGATTAGGAATACGCCTAATGGCAGGCGAACCTTGCACAAAAAAGCAATACAGGGGAACCTATTAGCGGAAATCAAAGGCAGCATCCTATTTTCCGGTTGTACCGATCCAGGCAGGAGGCCCCCACCCACGGAATCTTGGAATGATATTACGGTCACTACCCCCTAAAATACCAGCACATAGGCCTTGGGGACTCAACAACTTAGCGGATCGTCCGATATTTACAGAGCGCGTAATAGGAAAGGATCCGGCCCAGATACTCGCCGAGTTGTAAACCTATGGAATATCCGAACCTAGAGGTGCCGCCACAGAACGACAATCCCGCCGTCAGTGGGTTTGTTAATCCGGCGCGCCTGAACAAATGGTTGGCAGCCTTACCCTCGGGCAACGCCACCAAGACCGGCCAGGATCTACTGGCGGCCTTGTATCAAGTCAACCGTGCCAGGCTGCCGGCAGGGGCACGCTTCGCTATGCTTGAGCATTGCCGACCGCTCATCCACGAGCTGCTGGTCAGCCTTCGCAAGCACTACGCCAGCGCCTCCCTCCCGCTGCCGGAAAAACATCGCCCGATGGTCGAATTAGTGCACAGCCTGCTCCATGAACTGGCCAACGGCTACAAGAGCGTCGTGTTGGCGCCAGCGCGGAACGCCGCCAACGAACCGATCGGCGGCGGCGACTCATCCAGTCCGCTCGCTCCGGCCATCTTCCGGGCCATGACCTATCTCGCCCGCTTGCTCGTGGACACCTATAGCCTGTATGCCCCGGAACCCAAATACGTGTGGCTGGAGCTGCATCAACTCTACCGTTATGCCGAGCAGCGCCAACTCCTCACCCAGGTCGCAGTCACCGACTCGCCGGGCAATGCGGCGACCATCGATCATGCCTATCGCCGCATCGTGCTGCTCGCCTTGGCTAACCCCTACCACTTGATGCAAGGCGAGGCGACGGTGGTCTATGCCGAGTTGGAAAAATGGGCGCCGGCCTGCAGAATTACGCCGCTCAGCATGAACACCAGGCCCAAGGGTCAACTCTACATAGATTTGGAGCAGGACGAGCCGCCCCGTTTCGCGTCGGCGAAACTCAATCTGCCTACGCCGCAGGAGGGTCGTATCGTCGATGTCAGCGCCGTACTCAAGCTCCTGCAGGCGCGCGTTAAGGACGTGCTCTCGACCGGGAAGACGGGGATGGGGCAACTGAGCTTGGTGGGCCGCACGGCCCGTAATATGTACCGTCGTCTGGCCGAGGCCTGGGGGGTACGCACAGAACGGCTCTCGAACCGCGAACAGCGCGCGACTCCCCTGGAGATCGTGGCCGGCATCAGCGCCTGCCATCACTATTGCTCGGCAGGCGAACGGTTCGCTCCGGAAGAAGCGGAACTGCGATTACGCTCCCATCATTCCGGCGGTGGACTCAACGCCAATCTCACCCTGGTCAGCGAGGCCGAGATGCCTTGGCTCAACGAAGATCAGTCCCAGCGCCTATCCACCGGCATTATCCAACCGCGCACTTCGCGCTTCAGCAGCCCAGCGGAGCGCAACAGTAAGGATATGTGGGTGCAGGTCTATTCCACGTCGGCGGCGCATGCCGCTCAGCAGGAACAAGCGACCAGCTTCGACACGATCGTCTGCCAATTGCGCGACGAAAGTCGCGGCGGCATGGCCATCGTGTGCGGCAAGATCGACGGCATCCAAGTGCGCGTGGGTGAAGTAGTGGGTTACAAATCCGGTCACTCGCCCGATTCAGGCGGATGGAGCCTGGGAGCCGTGCGTTGGATACGTCTTAATCCCAATCAACATTTGGAACTGGGCATCCGCACCCTGGCCGATGATACCCTGCCGGTGGCCACCAAGGGCATCAAGGGCGTAGGCATGGGCGGAGAGTATTTGCGCAGCCTACTGATTCCCCGCCTCGATCCCACGCATTATCCCACCACGCTCATCACACCGGCGGCGGCCTATGACGTAGACTCTGTGCTGCTGCTCAATCTCGGCGATAAGCTGCTCTATGCCCATCTCACCAAGCTGTTGGACTCAACCAATTCCTATGCGCGCTTCCAATTCGCCCTGGTGGAGACACCGAGCATCCAACCCAAAGAGGCTAACTCAGCGAAAAACGAGCGCCATTTAGATTGAGCATTGTCGCCCATGAGCCAAGCACCGAAAATCAAATCCGATCCACTCTACCGCCTACTGCGCGAAGGCCGCGTGGACGTCTTCAACCAACAAAAGGCCCAGGGCAAAACCTGCGACCTCACCCATTGCGATTTTCGCGGCACGGACTTACGCGGCCTCGAGGCGGACGGCCTGGA